>RFJV01000618.1 GCA_003694775.1 Chloroflexota bacterium
CCGGTGGAGAGGGTCTGCTCTGCGGCCCCGGCACGGGTTTGGGCCTCCGCCTGCTGGCGGGCGGCGGCCTCTTTGACGCGGGCCAGCTTTTCCTCCAGCGCGGCCAGTTTGGCCTCCAGGTTAATGGCCTGGGTCGACTCTTCCCGCAACCGCTGTTCCAGCTCTGCGGCCCGGCGCTCATGCTGGCGCGCCGACTGCCGGTCGCCCTGACGGGCGGCTGTTTCGGCCTGGGCACGCTCGGCTTTCAGCCGGTCGGCCAGCTTCTGCTCCTGGGCACGGACATCGGCCACGGCCCGGCGAATTTGAGCCAGCAGTTTTTCCTCTTCGGCGTCCAAAATGCTCTGCCGCCGGCGGCGCGGCAGTTTACTGCGTGCCGTGGCGCTGAGCAGTAGCTCCAATTTCCGCATCAAGTCCATCGTTTTCTCCCCCACAGCTTCCGATAACGGCATTATAACACGGACAGGCGGCAAATTCAATCACGAAAGCCCGAAAGGGGTTTGTCCAGAATTCCTAAAATTCTGGACAAACCCGCCCGAAAGTACGAATAGACGGTATCACAGAGGTTCTATTCGTCTATCCGTCGTATCGGCTCAGCCGTCTGCGAATTTTTCACGAATTCGCTCCCCGTCACGGGGATGGCTGGCGAACGTAAAGCGTAATTTCCGTCCTTACGTTTTACGAGGTTACGTTACGCCTGCGTGCCGGGGAAAAGGCCAATTTCAGAAACAGTTCACCCAAACCTGAACAGTTACGATGAATTCTGAAAATCCGCCATTTTATGATACAATAGTACCAAACATTTGTGCTGAAACAAGGCTATGGCCAAAAAGACCTCACGCCGTCGACAAAAAAACAAATCGAGACGCCAGCAGGTTCCGGAAGGTCCGGTCATCCGTCCGGAAGTGATGGGGACTTTTCTGCTGATTGCCGCGCTCATCACTCTGCTGAGTCTGTTTACGCCCAACCAGAGCCTTATCATTGCCACCTGGCTGGAGTTTCTGAACCTGCTGGTCGGCTGGGGACGGTTTGTCATCTGGCTTCCCCTGTTTCTGCTGGCAATCTGGTTCTTCAGGGGCGCCAAAAGCGATGATGAAGAGGAGCAGTGGGAAAAGCCGGTAGGCACGTTTATCTTCCTGGGGCTACTGCTGATTGTATTCCACCTCATTTCTCCTGGCGATAGCCTGGTAGAACCGGGCGGGGGCGGTATGATTGGCTGGGCCTTGGGCGAACTGCTGAGAGCCGCGCTGGGCACTGCCGGCACCGTGGTGGTGGTTGTGGCTCTTCTGCCGCTGGTCGTCATTCTGGTCAGCGGGCTGTCGCTGGGAGATGTGTTTGTCTTTCTGCAGGACCAGTACTACCGCTACCAGGACTGGCGGCATTTTCGCCAGTTGACCATCAACCAGCCCGCCGCGCCGCCACCGCCGCCACCAGAACCCAAACCGAACCTGCTCCAGCGGCTCCTGCCCGGCAGAAGTGAGCGGGGCGATGATGCCGGCGATATTCCCATCACCGTGGTGGGAAATGCCCAAACCCGCCCGGCGGTTTCACCGCCCAAAGCACTGGCTCCCGCCGAAACTCCGGCATCGGCGCTGGTCATCAGCCCGGAAACGGGCGAGCGCCGCTGGCGACTGCCGCCCATCGACCAGATATTTGAAGAGGGCGTGGAGCGGGAAATCAGCGAGGCTGAAATCCGCCGCCGGGTGAAGATAATCGAAGAAACCCTGCTGGGCTTTGGGGTGGAGGTCAAAGTGCGGGAAATCAACCAGGGACCGGCGGTCACCCAGTTCAGCCTGGAGCCGGGCTATATGGCAACGAAAGACGCCAAAGGCAACCCGCGCAAGGTGCGGGTCTCCCGAATTGTAAACCTGGCAAACGACCTGGCCCTGGCCCTGTCGGCTTCGCCCATCCGCATTGAGGCTCCCATCCCCGGACGGCCCTACGTGGGCATCGAAGTGCCCAACTCTACCACCAACCTGGTGACCCTGCGCAGTTTGATGGAGTCGGAGCAGTTTATGCGGGCCAAAGGGCCGCTCAAGCTGGCTCTGGGACAGGACGTATCGGGCCGGCCGGTCATCGCCGACCTGACGTCGATGCCCCACCTGCTCATCGCCGGGGCTACCGGCTCCGGCAAGAGTGTGTGCATCAATGCGATTGTGGCCTGTCTCATCAGCACGCACACGCCAGACAGCCTGCGCCTGCTGATGATTGACCCCAAAATGGTGGAGCTGGTTTCCTACAACGGCATTCCGCACCTGCTGGCTCCGGTGGTCACGGACCTGGAGCGGGTGGTCGGTGTGCTGAGCTGGGCGACCCGCGAAATGGAGCGTCGCTACAAGCTGTTTGCCAAGGAGCGCGCCCGCAACATCATCGGCTACAACGACAAGATGGCCCGCGAGGAAAAGGAACAGCTCCCCTACATCGTGCTGATTATCGACGAGCTGGCCGACCTGATGATGATGGCCCCAGACGATGTGGAGCGGGCCATTGCCCGGCTGGCCCAGATGGCCCGCGCCACCGGCATCCACCTGATAATTGCCACCCAGCGACCATCGGTCAACGTGGTGACCGGCTTGATTAAGGCCAACTTCCCGGCCCGCATTGCCTTTGCCGTGACCAGCCAGGTAGACTCGCGGGTTATTCTGGACACGCCCGGCGCGGAACGTCTGCTGGGTAAGGGGGACATGCTCTATATGGCCCCGGATTCGGCCAAGCTCCAGCGTCTGCAGGGCGCGTTTGTGTCGGACACCGAACTGAACCGGCTGGTGCGCTTCTGGAAGGGACTGACCGGTGATGTGGAAACCCGCCCGGCGCGCAAGCCGGTTGAAGTGCCGGCCAATATGGTGCAGAAGCCGCTGTGGGAAGAATACCGCCAGATAGAGCAGGCCATCGCCGAATCCCAGCAGGACGACATGCTGGAAAAGGCTATCGAGGTTGTTCGCAAGGAAGGGCGGGCCTCGGTGTCTTTGCTCCAGCGGCGACTGCGCATTGGGTACGCACGTGCCGCCCGCTTAATTGACGAAATGGAAGAACAGGGTATCATTGGGCCTGATGAAGGTGGCGGCAGGGCACGCGCTGTGCTTGTCACCCAAGAAGAAGATAACGCAGAGCCTGCAGAAGAAGAGGGAACATAAGTGATGGTCATTCCCGCACCAAACCTGGTGCTTCCCAAAGACACACCCGCTCCCGGCAAGGCCGATTATGCCGGCCTGAAAATCGGTATTCTGGCCCTGCAGGGAGCATTTCTGGAGCATGCCAACATGCTTCGCCGGCTTGGGGCCGCGCCCGCGGAGGTGCGTCTCCCCGGCGACCTGGACAGTCTGGACGGGCTGATTATCCCCGGCGGCGAAAGCACCACCATTGGCAAGCTGGCCGAAGAATTCGGACTGCTGGAGCCGATGCGGCAGTTTATCTCCGCCGGAAAATCGGTTTGGGGGACCTGCGCCGGCCTGATTTTCCTGGCCAGAGACATCGGCGCTACCGGCAGTGGAGGGCACGTGACCCCGCCGCGCCTGCCGGTCATCGACATCACCGTCAACCGGAACGCCTTTGGCCGCCAGGTAGACAGCTTTGAAGCCGATATTTACCCCGCCTTTGCCCCCGACGGCCCGCCGTTCCGGGCTGTGTTCATCCGTGCCCCGCGTATCCAGTCGGTAGGGGAAGGGGTACAGGTGCTGGCCCGGCTGGAAGATGGGACAATTGTCGCCGCCCGGCAGGGCCAGATAATGGTGACGGCCTTCCACCCGGAACTGACCGACGACCCGCGGTTTCACGAGTATTTCCTGTCGCTGGTCAAACACTTTAACCGATGATTGAAATCATCGGCTGGTACAAAAAGTGCGTTAAAACGCACTCAAAACGGCTGACTTTAACCAAATTTAACCCGTTTTTAACGGGTTTCCTGTAACAGCGAGGCATTTCAATGCCTCGTTGGGTTAAATTTTGAATGTTGAGTTTTGAATTTTGGTAACTATTCAGGACAAGAGAAAAATCCGGTAAAACGTCATCAATTCCGACCATCTTACGTAAATCGTAATCCGTAATTTTCCGTCCTTACGGGTTACGTTATATGTCTGATTGTCGAAAAAATGACTGGGGACGCAGTCGTCTCGACTGCATCGTGTTGGGGACGCAGTCGTCTCGACTGCATCGTGTTCTATTCGTGGATGGCTGAACAGTTACCGTCAATTTTGATTTGAGCGAGGTCGCAGGTTTGCAAACCGGCAACAAACCAGGAAACGGGAAAAAACCGTATGCTGTTCGGGCTGTACTGGTCAAGGGACAGCAGATTCTGCTTATTCACCATGCTGGACGGCGACGCCGCCCGCCCCGAAAATGCTGGACCTTCCCCGGTGGCCGGCTGGACCCGGACGAAACCGACCCGGTCACGGCCCTGCGCCGGGAAATGCACGAAGAACTATCGCTGGAAATCGAAGTCCTGGGCCAGATTGGCCGCTACTACAGCCGGTTAGGTTCGGACTACGTTATCTACGCCGCCCGGCCGCTTGGCCCCATCGGACCGGTCAACCGGGACGAAGTGCGAGACCTGGTCTGGCTGACCCCCGCCGAGGTATACGAGTGGCACTGCCAGGAAAAGCTCCAGTTTGGCTTTGAAATGGATGCGGTGCTGGCCTACCTGCGGAACTTCACCTGACCGTCTGCCGGTTATCGCTGGCAGACCGGGCAGAAATGGGTAGACCTGCCCCCCAGCACGACCCGCTCAATCGCCGTGCCGCACCGCGGGCACGGCGCGCCGGTCCGCCCGTACACCTGAAAATGGTGCTGAAACTCCCCGCCGCGGTACACCTGGTCCAGAGTAGCCCCCTTGTGCATAATACCGCTCTGCAAAGCCTGGCGAACGGCGTGGTACAGCCGCCCCAGTTCCTCCGCAGACAGGGTGTCAACCTGCCGCCGGGGGTCAATCCCGGCGATGAAACAGCTTTCGTCGGCGTAAATGTTGCCAATACCGGCAATAAATGACTGGTTCAGCAGGAGCGGCTTGAGCCGGCCTCGCCGCCGGCGAAACAGCGCCGCAAACGCGCTGGCGGTAAAATCATCGGCCAGCGGCTCCGGCCCCAGCTTGCCCACCACCTTCAGGGGGTCGTCCACCAGATAAACCCGGCCAAATTTGCGCATATCTTTGAATCGCAGTTGGTGGCCGTTGTCCAGATGGAAAATGGCCCGCACGTGCGGGTGAACCGGCCCGGCAGACGGCTCCACCAGCAGGTCGCCGCTCATTTTCAGGTGGATGAAGAGCGAGTCACCCGCCGAAAGGTGGAAATGGAGATACTTGCCCCGCCGGGTAATCTGCTCGACCCGCTGGCCCGGCAGGCGCTGTTCCAGCTCCGAAACCGGTGTTTGCACCGTCTTGGGCCACAGCACTGTCACCCCGGTAAAAGTCCGTCCAACCAGCGGCCCCCGCAGACCGCGCACTATAGTTTCCACTTCTGGAAGTTCTGGCATTTTCATCCCCCTTTTGGGGTGCGTTTCAATTTGGGGGCAAATAGGATATCCGCCTACAGCATCATGGTAGCTGGGGCATCCCTATGCCCCAGAAAATGGGCCCGGCATAGGGA
>RFJV01000619.1 GCA_003694775.1 Chloroflexota bacterium
GGGCGCTGGGCCTGCTGTTGCTGTGGCTCTTCTTACTCGTATCCGCCGAAGAAACGATACATTGGGCGGTTGTCATGGCGGCCGGCGTGGTGGGAGTCGCGGCGTTCGGCGTGGCGTTCGGCGTGGCGTTCGGCGTGGCGCTCGTCGTGGCGTTCGGCGCGGCGTTCGGCGTGGCGTTCGGCGTGGCGTTCGGCGTGGCGTTCGGCGCGGCATTCGGCGTGGCGTTCGGTGTGGCGTTGGCCGTGGCGCGCGTCGTGGCGTTCGGCGTGGCGGGCGTCGTGGCGTTCGTCGTGGCGTTCGTCGTGGCGGGCGTCGTAGATGACAACTTTGGATGGGGGTTTTGGCCTCTGTTTTTGGGAGGTAGCATCGTGCTAGGCGGCCTTGCCGGCGGGATTATCCAGGTGCTTTCTGGGGCTTCGTTTTGGTCGGGCATATTGCCCGGCATAGGCTCGGTCGTGACGGCCGTCGTGACGGCCGTCGTGGCGGGCGGTGTGGCGGGCGTCGTGGTGGGCGGCGTGGCGAAAGGGCCGGCGTGGCTGCGGGCTTTTCTGGGCCTGCTGGGCTTGCTGGCCCAGGCGGTGGTGGTCTTCCTCAGTCTGGGCGGGCTGGCCTGGCTGGAAAGCGGCGTCTGGCCTCTGCCGGTCTGGCCTTTTTAGACGCAGGTGATAGTCACTTCACAAGTGACTGTCACCTGTAGGGCAACTGCTAGCAGTTGCCCTACAATGTCCCCCCTCAACGTTGCTCAACGCGAGCGAGGGCGTTTCAGTACACGTAAAGGAGCTGACGATGACACCTCTATCCAACAACCCTTTCATCTTTGGCGACCCGGTGCGCGGGGAAAACTTCCTCAACCGCAAGCGGGAAATCCGCCGCCTGGCCGGGCGAGTGGCTCAAGGCGGTTCGGCGCTGGTCACCGGCGAACCGCGCACCGGCAAGACCTCCCTTCTACTGCGCCTGCAAGATGCCGCCGCAGAGATTTTCGGCGCGGCGCGGGCGCGCCAGATGACCTTCCGCTACCTCGACGGGCACACCCTCACCGGCTGGGATGCGGCCCGTTTCTGGCGGGAGGCCCTGCGCGCCTTCCCCGAACCGCCAGCCCCGGACCTCGATTCTCTGGAACGCTTCTTCCGCGCCCTGGAAAAAGAAGGCCGGCAGTTTGTCCTCCTGCTGGACGAATTCGACGCCCTGCAAAACGAACCCGACCTCCACCGGCGGGATGTCTACGGCTACCTGCGCTCCCTGGCTACGCGCTACTCCTCTTTTTCCCTCGTCCTTGCCGCGCGAGGCACCATCACCGATTTGAACTCCCTGACCCGCGATTTCTCCCGGGGGTCGCCCTTCTTCAATTTTTTGCAGGAAATCACCTTACAGCCTTTCCCCTGGAAGGACGTGGAGCACCTGCTGACCCGCGGTGCGGCACGCTTTACCAGAGAAGACCGCCAATTCATACTCCGTCTCGGCGGGCGGCATCCTTATTTTCTCCAGGTAGCGGCCTATTATCTGTGGGATTGGTATGAGGATGAAGCACACCCCCGCAAACGTTACGTCAAAGCGGGGCATGACGTTTACCGGGCGGCCAGTGAAGCGGTCCTGCGGGATATCTGGATGGCCTGGCCGCCTTACATGCGGGTGGCCTTCACCCTGGCCGCGCTGGACGCTATGCCGCTTTTGCTGGGCAGAGAGCGCACCTTCAACCTGCCCGCCCTTCAGCGCGATTTACCCAATCTCTCCCCGGAGCTGGAAAAACTGGCCGCCCGCGGCTTCCTGCGCCAGTCCCCGGCCCTGACCGTCGGCTACGAGCCGCAGGCTGAGGTCATGCTCTGGTATCTGGCGGATGAATTGACCCGCCTCACCCGTCCGGAGGTGGATTTGAAAACCTGGCTAATCCGCCAGCAATGGGACGGTCTGCTCACCAAAGGAGAGAAAGAAACACTGGGTAAACTGTTCAAACAGGCGGGCGACTTACTGCAAGTCGGCGCCAAAGCCTTCATCGAAGCCGCCGCCAATGGCGCCGGACGCGCCTTGACGGGGTAATTGTCCGCGGTGGTGAAATGCCGGTAAGGGAACTTTACGGCCACTATGGCAAACCCGACTCATCTTGAACTGGCCCGGCGGTATGCCGCGGGCGAACGGAATCTACGGCTGGAAATGCTGGACCTGTCCGGGGCCGACCTGCGCGGGCTGGATTTTTCCGGCGCCTGGCTGAGAGACACCAACCTGAGCCGGGCACAGCTTCAGGACTGCCGATTCGTTGGCGCATCGATGCCGGGAACCAGTTTTGAAGCCGCAAACCTGACCGGGGCCGACCTGCACGGCTGTATCGGCGCGGGGGCGGTTTTCCGGCAGGCGGTGCTGGTGAACGCCAGTCTGCGGGCCGCGGACCTGTACGGGGCCGACCTGCAAGGGGCCGACCTGTCTGGGGCCGACCTGACCGGCGCGGACCTGTCGATGGTGCAGGCGGCGCAGGCCAATCTGCGCAGGGCCAAACTGGCCCGGGTGATTCTGTTCAAGGCCAATCTCTCTGCCGCCGACCTGCGGGATACCGACCTCGACCGGGCAGAGAGTGTCAGCCAGGCCAATTTTGAAAATGCCGCCCTGCCGCCCGGCTATCAGCCGGTCAACAATCCGCGGCGCATCCGAACCGCCCGCGGCTTTTTTGACCGCTGGAGAA
>RFJV01000620.1 GCA_003694775.1 Chloroflexota bacterium
CGTCAGGCTAAACGGCTCAAGGACGTTAAAACGTCCTGAAAATGAGACCCGGAGGGCGCTTCAGCGTCCTTAAGCCTTTCAGCCCGGCGTTTTTAACGCTGGGCCAACCTCAAAACTCAAAACGGCTGATTTTAACCAAATTTAACCCGTTTTTAACGGGTTTCCTGTAACAGCGAGGCATTTCAATACCTCGTTATCAGGCGGATTGATGGACCACGGTTTAATGTTGTCCTACCCCAATTCGCATTTTAGCAGAAATCGAGTACAATTTACCGGTTTGAACCGCAAAGACGGAGAAAGGAAAATGGAGCGCCTTTACAGTCCCTGGAGAATGAAATACGTCAGTTCAATGCACAAATCGGATGAATGTATCTTCTGTGCCAAACTCAACGATGACCCGGCCCGCGACCGGGAAAACCTGGTGGTGTTCCGGGCCGCCAGCAGTTTTGTCGTTATGAACCTGTACCCCTACAATACCGGTCACTTGATGGTGGTGCCCAACCAGCACGTGGCCCGCCTGTCCGATGTGCCGCCCGCAGTTCAGGCCGAAATGATGGCCCTGACCACCTATTTTGTCGACCTGCTGACCGCGGTGATGCGTCCGGACGGGTTCAATATCGGTATGAATCTGGGACGGGTTGCCGGCGCCGGGATTGACACCCACCTGCACCTGCATATTGTCCCGCGCTGGGCCGGCGACAGCAATTTTATGCCGGTCATCGGCAGCACGCGGGTTCTGCCGGAAGACCTTGGCGCCACGTACGATAAAATCGTGGCCTATCTCCAGCAGAATCCGCCCGCAGTCTGACGGTTCGGGCCGCTAAAACTTCTCTACCGGCCATCCCCTGGCCCTGGCGACTTTTTCCAGCCGCGGCGACGGGTTGACCGCTACCGGGTGTCGGGCCAGCTTCAGCAGGGGCAGGTCGGACGAACTATCGGTGTAGACGTAATCTATCGCCTCCGGGAAGGGCAGATTCTGCTCGACCAGCCAGCGGCGAACCCACTCTACTTTTCCCTCGCCGTAGCAGGCCGGTCCATCCAGCTGGCCGGTGTAGTGGTGGTCTTTTACCTCCAGCCGGGTGCACAGGTAGTCGTTTCCCAGGTTCAGGTGTTGGGCAACGGGGCGGACAATCTCCTCAATGGAAGCGGAAACGATAACCACCCGCAAGCCGGCCTGCCGGTGTGCCCGGAGCCTCTCCAGCCCCACCGGCGACAGCCGGGGAAACAGCCGGCGAGGAACCCACTCGGCAAAGAAAGGGGCCGCCTCGTCTGGTCCGTGCCGGGCCACGCGGGTAATCAGCCGGGCGTGGGCCTGTCCAAAGTTGAGGATTTTCAGGCGGTACAGCAGACCGACGTATCCTGCCATCCACAGCGGCAGTCGCCCACTTTTGATGGCTTCCTGAACGTACATCAGACCGGAGCTTCCCCGAAGCAGGGTATAATCCAGGTCGAAAATGGCAACGGATGGCATACTGTCATTCCTTATGTCGGTTTGAAGTGGGAGGATAAAAAACCCTGTGCTTGTTGTAGCACAGGGTTGTCTGAATAGCAAGATAATACAGCAACAATGACAGATGGGATACCAATAATGATTGAATGAAAACGTTTACCGGCTCTGCAGGAAAGTTACCAGATTGCTGAAGACATTACCCACCACCGGGCCTAACAGGAGCAGAATCGCAATGACAATCATTGCCACCATCACCAGGATGAGTGCGTATTCTACCAGACCCTGACCTTCTTCCTGGGGAGCAAACAGCATGCTGACCTCACCTCCTTTCTGTAAATTTTAGTACCGCGGTACCGCGGAACGGCCCACCTTCATCATACAACCCAACTGCCCGGATACAAATAGTCCTTTTTTCCTATTGCCCTCCTGCAAGACGGATAGTGTCGGCAACCAGAACGTTGTTGGTGCGGAGCAAACCGACCACCTCCACCCGGTCGCCTTCCTTGATGTCTGGTGGAACCTGCACATCATTGGGCAAAAATACGGTAAAGTTCTCAATTATCCACAGGTTTTCGCCCTGGGTTTGCACCACGCCTGTAAATTCAACCACCGCGGCCCGGTTCAGGCGGATAAGCGTTTCTATTTCCTGCAGGCGTCGCCGGTTGAACCGCTCTTCGAGCTGGTGACGGCTGGCCTCGTCGGCGGTGAGGGAGAGCTGAACCGATTCCGAAATCCGTTTGAGGCTGTACAGCGCGTCGCCGGGCAGGGAGTCCTGGGCCAGAAAATAGAGTGTGCCCGCGGCA
>RFJV01000621.1 GCA_003694775.1 Chloroflexota bacterium
CCGGTAGACGGCTTGCCAATCTGCCCGGTCATCATGGCCAGGTTTGCCAGCATGTGCACCAGGTCGGTGCCGTTACTGCGCTGGGTGATGCCCATGGCGTAGAGGATGGTGGAATGGCCCCGGCCAGCCCCTTTGCCGTTGCCGCCGGCATAGATGGAGGTCCCGCTGACCCGCTCGCCCAGGGCATACATTCGGGCCGCCTGTTCGATTTTTTCCGCCGGAATGCCGGTGCGGAGGGCGGCCACTTCGGGGGTCATTTCGGCCACGCTTTCGCGGAAGGCGGCAAAATCTTCGGTATGGGCCTCGATGAATTCCAGGTCGGCCCAGCCTTCGCGGATAATCACGTGGGCCATCGCCAGGAAGAGGAAGATGTCCTCCCCCGGCTTGGGCTGGAGATGCAGGGTGGCATGGTCCACCATCGGTACGTGACGGGGGTCGATGACAATCAGGCTGGCCCCTTTCTTGACCGCGCGCACCACCTCGTAGCTGATAACGGGATGGGACTCTGCGGTGTTGGAGCCGGTAATGAGAATGCAGTCCGCGTCGCGAATTTCCCGGATGGAGTTGGTCATCGCGCCGCTGCCAAAGCTGGTCGCCAGACCGGCGACAGTGGAGCTGTGTCACAACCGGGCACAATGGTCAATGCTGTTTGTGCCCACCCCCACACGCATAAATTTCTGGAAAATGTAGTTTTCTTCGTTGGTGCACCGGGCCGAAGCCAGACCGGCCACGGCGTTCCCGCCGTGCTGGCGAATGATGTCTGCCAGTTTGGTGGCGGTTATGTCGATAGCCTGCTCCCAGGAGACCGGGATGTAGTTTTCGGCCTTGGGTTTGGATTTGAGAACACTGGTTTCCGGCAGTTCCCAGGGTTCATCGGTCAGGCCCAGTTCGTAGGCCAGGTCTTTGCGCACCAGCGGCTGGGTCAGCCGGTCGGGCTGTTTGGCAAAATCCCAGCCAAAGCGACCCTTGACGCACAGGAATTCGCCGTTGACCGGCGCGTCGGCAAAACCCTGGGCATAGATGATTTCGCCATCTTTGAGGGCGTATTCCAGACTGCACCCCACGCCGCAGTAGCCGCATACAGTGCGGGTGCGCTCCAGCTCCCACTCCCGGCCCTTGCCAATCTTGTTGCGGGGCAGAAGGGCCGCGGTGGGGCAGACCTGCACACAGCTTCCGCAGAACACGCAGGAGGACTCGGCCAGGGGCACGTCAAACGGGGTGGCGATGTAGGTGACAAAGCCGCGCTGGGAAAAGTCGATGGCGTGTGCCCCAACCACTTCATCGCACACCCGGACGCATTTGCCGCACAGGATGCAGTACTGGTGGTCGCGGATAAAGAAGGGGTTGTCGTCCTGGTAGAGAGTGCGGGACAGTTCAAAGTCAAAACTGGTTTCGGCGACGTTGTACTCGTAGGCGTATTTCTGCAGGGCGCAGGCGCCGTTTTTATCGCAGACCACGCAGTTGAGCGGGTGGTCCGATACGAACAGGTCGATGATGTCGCGCCGCATGGCTTCAACCTGCTCGGTGCGGGTATGGATGACCATTCCCTCCGCGGCTTGCAGGCCACAGCTTGGCACCGGATTGGGCCGGCCTTCTACCTCCACCAGGCACATCCGGCACCCCCCCGACGGGACCAGTTCCGGATGGTAGCACAGGTGCGGAATGTCGATGCCGTTATCGAGGGCGGCCTGCAGAACGTTGGTTCCTGGTTTTACTTCAATTTCCCGATTGTCGATGGTTATCTTTATCATACGGTTCCCCTTTTTGCGGTTTCAACCTGTGGTTGACGCTCAGGCGGCCAGGGCCGCTTCATGTCCGTTCTGCCGGTTGGCGATAGCCTGCTCGTACTCGTGCCGGAAGTAGCGCAGGGTGGTCAGCACGGGGTTGGGGGCGGTTTGCCCCAGACCGCACAGCGACCCCTTGCCTACGGTGTGGCACAGCCGCTCCAGCCGGTCGATATCTTCCATCACCCCCTGCCCGTGGAGGATGCGGGCCAGGATGTTCAGCATTTTGCGGGTTCCCACCCGGCAGGGGACACACTTACCGCAGGATTCGTCCTGGGTAAAGGAGAGGAAGTAGTGGGCAATGTTGACCATAGAGACGGTGTCGTCCAGCACAATCATCCCGCCGGACCCCATAATGGCCCCGGTGGCGCGCAGTTCATCGTAATCGATGATGGTATCGATGAGGTGGGCCGGGATACAGCCGCCGGAAGGTCCGCCCAACTGCACGGCTTTCAGCTCGCGTCCGTTGGCACAGCCTCCGCCGATGTCGTAAATCAGCCGGCGGAGCGGCGTGCCGATGGGCACTTCGACCAGCCCGGAGCGCTGGATGGCCCCGGCCAGGGCAAAGGCCTTGGTGCCGCCGCTTTTTTCGGTGCCCAGGCCGGCGTACCAGTCCGGGCCGTTGAGGATGATGCTGGAAATGCTGGCCAGCGTTTCCACGTTGTTGATGTTGCTGGGTTTGCCCCACAGGCCGCTCTGGGCCGGGTAGGGGGGACGCATCCGGGGCATGCCCCGTTTGCCTTCGATGGAGTGCATCAGGGCCGTTTCTTCGCCGCACACAAATGCGCCGGCCCCTTCCTTGATAACAATATCAAAATCCATCCCCGTACCCAGGATGTTCTGCCCCAGCACCCCGTATTCACGGGCCTGCCGGATGGCATTGCGCAGTACATTGATTGCCAGCGGATACTCGGCCCGGACGTAAATGTAGCCCCGGCTGGCGCCTGTGGCGTAGGCGGCAATGAGCATCCCTTCCAGCAGTTTATGGGGGTCGCCTTCAATGGTAGCCCGGTCCATAAACGCGCCGGGGTCGCCCTCGTCGGCGTTGCAGATGAGGTATTTGGGCGACCCTGGACTCTTGCGGAGCAGTTCCCACTTGATACCGGTAGGGAAGCCGGCTCCGCCCCGGCCCCGCAGTTTCGAGTCCTTGATGGCCTGGACAACCGCCTCCGGGGACATCTTGAGTGCCTTTTTGAAGGCTTCGTAGCCGTCGTGGGCCAGGTAGTCATCCAGAGAGTAGGGGTCGATGACACCGCACAGTTTGGTGGTCACTTTGGTTTGCAGGCCGAGGAAGGGATAGTCACTGCGGTCGTTGCGCCGGCTGATGACCCAATCCTCCGATACCCCGCGGTGGCCTGCGCCGAAGTGCTGGTCCAGCAGGGGGCGCACCCGTTCCGGGGTGACCGGCCCGTACAGGGTTGACTGCCCGTTTTCCACCACTTCGACCACCGGCTCCCGGTGGCTTACGCCCAACGAGCCGGTGCGTTTGAGGGTCACCGGTAGCTGGCGGTGGCGCACGGCAGATTCCAGGGCCTGGTAGGTAGCCTCGGCGCCGGCGGCAATATCGCTGGTCGACATTCCGATGCGGATTAATACGCTCATGCGGTGGCCTCCTCGGTTTCGCGGCTTCTTCCTTCAGGTGCTGAAGGGCTTCCCAGGCCTTTTCCGGGGTCATCCGGGCGTGGGTGCGCTCGTTGACCACCATTACCGGGGCCAGACTGCACGCCCCAACGCAGGCCACGGTTTGCAGGGTAAAGAGTTTGTCCGGCGTGGTTTCATCTTCATCAATACCCAGCTTTTCCTTGAGATACTCCAGAATTTCGTCGGAATGTCCTACGTGGCAGGCCGTTCCTTTGCAGATACGCACCTGGTAGCGTCCCGGCGGGGTAAACTGGAACAGGTTGTAAAATGTTGCCACCCCGTACACCCGGCTCAGGGGAAAGCCCAGCTCGCGGGCCGTGTGTTCGAGCTGTTGGCGGGGCAGGTAGCCGTAATGGTGCTGAATTTCTTCCAGCACGGTAATCAGGGCGTCCGGCTGGCCGCGGTGGCGGTCCAGAATAGCCGCCAGTTCCGGGGGAGGCGGCTCATTTTTCAGCGGGTCGCCGCGGTACACCTGTTTTTTGAGAACATTCTGTGTGCGTAGTTTCATAGCGCGCCTCGATATTGAATTTTTATAATGTGATAAAAATCACAATTATTACACGGGATTAAGATAGCATGGGTTGCGGGAAAAGGATAGTGAAAAATGTCACGATTTGCAGGTGACACCTGTCACTTTCAAAACCGGACGGATTTTCCTGCAGAAAAGAATCTATCCGAAAAAACTGTGGATGATGCACCCCTGTGCGTTATTTACCGGCATTCCTATGCCAGCCGACAGTTTTTCGGATAGGCTCTAAGCGCCGCCGACATCGCCGTCTGTGGCCGGGAGCTTCACTTGACGTGATTGGCCGGTCGGACAGAGTGTGAGGAGGGCTGCCTCTTTCCCTCAGGTACGTTGTTCAGCATACCATAATTATGGCAATCGCTGTAGTGTCACCCGTCATAAATTGGGGGTGACAATTGTCATTCTCAGGCCGATAACCAGGTGGTAATTCTTTCTACTGCCACCGTCACCAGCCGTTCCGTCTGCGGCGACAGGCCGCGGCGGTAGCCAAACCGGTAGCCCCGCACCGATACCACCAGCGCCGGCGGGGCGTGTCCGTACAGGGTTTCGGCCAGGCTCAAACAGCTTTCCGGCGTTAAATGGTGGGTAAAGGGCGAGGCCTGGAAGCCCGGCTGAACGGTGACGGCCCGGACTTCATCGGCGTAAGCGCCGGTATGCGCGTCGACAAAGCATACCCGCTCGTAGCCGGCAATCGGTTCGGCCATTTCCGGGGTGAGCTGGAGGGTAAAAACAAGCTGGAGATTGCCGGCCTGCCCGGAAATATCGCCATCGGTTTCCAGCACCGGACAGCCATAGCGGCTGGATAGGGCCTGCAGGATGTGCCAGGCCACGCCATCGTCTTCCCGGTCGGGGTTGCCGTAGCCGATAATCAAAACGCGATTCATAAGCAAATTTTACCATTGAGGCGGGAATTATAAAAATGGTGGTATCTATTCAGATGCGCCGCACCTGAATATTTGAGGGGGTGCAGGGGGGCGAATTTTGGCCTGTCCCGGCGATGCCGGTAGAGACACTGCAGGCAGTGTCTCTACCGGCCAATTCCAGGAGGGCTAATCTCTCTGCAAGGTGCTGACCACCTTGCCCTGCGGGTCGACAAATTCAACCTTGATAGGCATCTGCCCCAGGGCGTGGGTGGAGCAGGAGAGGCAGGGGTCGTAGGCCCGGATGGCGGCCTCGATGCGGTTGAGCATTCCCTCCGCCACGCCGTTGCCGTTGTCGCGCACATAGGTCTTGGCCACGCTGTCTACGGCCTTGCTCATGGCCCAGTTGTTGTGCCCGGTGGCGACAATCAGGTTGACCCGCTCAAGCTGGCCGTTGTCGCGCACCCAGTAGTGGTGGAACAGCGTGCCCCGCGGGGCCTCGATAACACCAACCCCCTCCCCGCGCAGTTCCTGCCGGGTGTTCAGGATGTCGGTGCTGAGGATGTCGGGGTCGTCCAGGAGAACGCGTACCCGCTCCGCGGCAAACAGGGTTTCGATGAGCCGGGCGTAGTGGTA
>RFJV01000110.1 GCA_003694775.1 Chloroflexota bacterium
GCGTATTTGCGCGAAAGCTCTTGTGCCTTCACGATGCATCTCCCAGATTAGAGAGGAACTGCTGTACGAGCTTGCTTTGGGTCGACTCGTCCAGCGCTTCGCCCACGATTTTGCGGGTTATCTGCAGGGCCAGCTCTGCGGCCTGCTTCTGCAGGTCTGCGGCGGCCTGCTGTTTTTCCAACTCGGCTTCTTCTCTGGCCCTGGCCTTGATTTCTTCTGCTTCTTTTTCTGCCGCGGCCAGAATTTCCTGGCGCATTTTTTCGGTGGCCTCGGCGGCCTTTTTGGCTTCGGCCTGCGCCGCGGCGCGGGCTTCGGCCAGCTCTTTTTCAAACTCGGCACGCTGTTGGGCCGCTTCCTGGGCGGCACGGTCTGCCGCGGCCAGGCTTTCGGCGATGCGCTGTTGCCGCTGGGCCAGTGCGTTTTTCACCGGCTTATAGAGAAACATCTGCAGCAGGATAACCAACAGCGCAAAGTTGATAATGTAGGCAATAATCCCCGTTGGGGTAATTCCTAGCGCTTCCAAGGGTTACACCTCCTTTCTGCTGTGGTGTCTGCGAATTTGTGGTGCGCGTCGCCGCCTGTTCGGCGGGCGATGCGGGTCGACCTTAAACCACAAACAGCAGAATGAGGGCAACCACCAGCGCGTAAATGGCAACTGCTTCGGCAAAGGCAATGCCAATGAACATGTTCACCTGAATCTGTCCCTGAGCTTCGGGGTTGCGGCCAATGGCCTGCAGGGCGCCCATCGCCAGCAATCCAATTCCCAAACCAGGACCAATTGCTCCCAGTCCAATGGCCAAGCCGGCGGCTAAGAGTTTGACGGCTTCAGCTTCCATAACGATTTAATCCTCCTGCGTAAATTTTTATTTGCTGTGTGAATTTATTTTTTTAATGCTCTTCTCCGTGGTGCTGGGTTGCCATTGAGTAGAACACCAGCGACAGGATGAAGAACACGAATGCCTGAATGACACCAACAAAGATTTCCAGTCCAAAGAAGACCAGCAAGAGCAACAGCGATACCAGCGAGGAAACCACAATCAGCACCACTTCGCCGGCAAAGATGTTGCCGAAAAGTCGGAAGGAGAAGGAGATGATTTTGGCAATCTCACTGACCCCCTCCAGAATGCCGACAAAGAAGTCGATAGCACCCATCAGGACGCCCTTTTTGGCAAAGGCGTTAAAGCGGAAGAAGTTGCCAAAGTAGGCCAGCCCCCGCTCCCACACGCCGAACACCTGCACCAGCACCATCGTGGTCAGGGCCAGGGCAAAGGTCAGGTTGAGGTCACTGCTGGGGGCACGGAAAATGGGCACAATCAGGACTTCCTTGACCCCGGCGGCCTCGCCGTGGGACTCCTCGGCTTTGCCGTGGCCTTCTTCCATATGCAGGCTTTCCGGTCCACCGGTAATAAAGGTTACATTTTCTACCGGAATCCCGCCGTGGTCGGTGGGGTGGACAATCCCGAAGCTGCCCAGCAAGGGCGTCAGCAGACTGAACCAGTTGGCAAACAGCAGGTAGATAAAGATAGTTGCCAGAATGGGGAAAAAGGTCGGAGCCCATTTTTTGGGGGCAATGCTGTTGACCAGCCCGTCCAGCGCTTCGATGAGCACCTCTACCACGTTCTGCACCCCGGAGGGCACATCTTTCAGGTTGCGGCCAATAAAAAAGGCCGCGACCACGATGATGATGGAGAGGATGATAGAGGTGAAGAGAGCGTTGGTAATTGGGCCAAGGCCAATCGGTTCGGCGGCTACTTCAATGGCGGCTCTGGGAACCGGTAAAATGATATTACCGATAACAATTACCGCAATTGAAACCAGCAATCCAACAATGATTTTTGTTTTCATGTATGGCTACCCTTGCAAAATTGGTCTTATTCCTGGTTTACCGTGCGGTAAACCGCGTACATGGCAAACGCAATACCGAGAATCATCAGGAGTAACATCAGACAGGGCGCGGTACCAAAAGAGCGGTCAAGCCAGATACCCCCCAGCAAAGCTCCCAGAACGGCACAGACAAAGATACTGCTGATTTGCAGGACAAGCTGGTAGCCCTTGAGCAGGGCAAAATACTTCTTCACCGTCTGCAACCGGTCTATTGAAGTGAACAGCGGGAAGATTATACCATACTGCCAATCATCGACCAAATATTTGTGCCAAAATTCTCTACCGGTTACGCGCAAAACCGGTCAGGGTATCATTGCCCTGGCCGACGTTATTTGGTTGTCTCGCGGTGCAAGATAATAATTTCCGGTTATAACGTTTGCAGCAAGCGGTCCAGAAATTTTTGAGTACTCCTGAGACGCGGGCGGATAATACACGACTTTTGTTATTTTGTCGAATCTGACTGCCCAATTTGGACGGTTGCGGGCAAAGGGGTATAGTCTAGCAGAGTAGCAAGGTGGCAAGGTGGCAGGTAGCAGGGTAACTTAGATTTGGAGATTGGAGAGATGAAACGATTCCATCTTTTGGCTGTATCCGGTTTACTGGTGGTGGCGGTGCTGGCCTGCGGACTGCCCGGCTTCCAGGCCGCTTCTGTGGATAACGCCCCGCCGTCGGTGGTGATTTCCAGCCCGGCCCAGCGGCAAGTGGTCCCCGTGGGGCAGGAGGTGCAGGTGGTTTCTACCGCGGTTGACCCGGACGGCATTACCCGCACCGAGCTGGTAGTGGATGGGGTAGTGGTCTGGGTGGATGCCAACGCCGACCCGCAGGCCGGCGCGCCGTTCATCGTTTCCCAGCCGTGGACACCGGCTGTGCCCGGCTCCCACATCATCCAGGCACGGGCATTCGACACGCACAACCAGGCCGGGATGTCTGACCCGCTGGTGGTGGAGGTGGTTCCCGCCGCGGGACAGCCCTCCGCTCCGCCCACACCCGAATCCACCGCCGCGCCCCTTCCCCCTTCACCGACCGTCACCCGCCAGCCCGCGGTGACCCCCACGCCGGTGCCAACGTCGCCGCCGGCAGATACAC
>RFJV01000622.1 GCA_003694775.1 Chloroflexota bacterium
AGGAGGATAGACAATGGCGTTATCCGTCGATAAACTTGCCGCTGACCTGCGGCAGAACCGGCTGAGCCGGTCTGCGCTGTTCTGGCTGTGGGTTTTTGTCCGCCGGGCCGCAGAAGGCCGGCTCCGCTCCGATGCCTGGGTAGAGGCCGGCCTGTCCGAGGCCGCGGCCATCCCCGGCCTGGACGCCGCCGACCCCGCGCCCCGGCTGGCACTGCTGGCCGATTACGGCCTGTTTCAGGCCAAACGTCTCAAGGACGGACGGCTGTTCTCCGGCGAGGCGCTGGCTTCGCTGGACTGGAACCGCAAGTACGAGCTTTCGCTGACCCCGGAGGCCGGTCCGTTCGACACGCTGGCGGTGCAGGTCGAAAAGCTGTGGCAGGAACTGGGGGGCGTGTCGCCGGAGGATGCGGCCCTGGAAAAACTGCTGGCCGAGCGCCCTGCCCTGTGGGGGCTCAATCTGCCCGACCGCTCCCATCTGCTGGAGATTCTGCACGAGGCCCAGGCCCTGTACGGCGGCTGGCTTCCCCGCCGGGTGGTCAGCCGGATTGCCCGCGGCCTGAACCTGCCGGAGGCAGAGGTGTACGGCGTTACCGAGTTCTATACTATGTTCTACACCCGGCCTGTCGGCAAAAAGATTATCCGCCTGTGCCAGGACGCGCCCTGCGCGGTGCGCGGCGGGGAGGCGGTGATGTCCGCCCTCTGCCGCCACCTGCAGATTCGCCCCGGCGAAACCACCCCCGACGGCGAATTCACCATCGAGCCGGTGCGCTGTTTGGGCCTGTGCGACCACGCCCCGGCCGCGCTGGTCAACCATACCCGCCACTTCGACCTGACTCCGGAACGCATCAGCTTTCTCCTGCTCAACCGCCCGGAGCACAGCCAGACCGAAAGCCGCGTCGGTGGGCTGGTCAAGCTGGCCTTATCGGATGTGGGGGTGGTAGACCCCACCAGCCTGGACGATTACCGCACCCAGGGCGGGCTGTCGGCTCTGCGTAAGGTTCTGCGCGAAATGTCCCCCCGGCAGGTGATTGAGGCCATCAAGGAGAGCAAGCTGGTGGGCCGCGGCGGCGCGGCCTTTCCCACCGGTCTCAAGTGGGAATACACCGCCAACAACCCTCCCGGCCCGCGGTATGTCATCTGCAACGCGGATGAAAGCGAGGTGGGCGCGTTCAAGGACCGGGTGCTGATGGACCACGACCCGTTCCGGGTGCTGGAGGGGCTTATCATTGCCTGCTATGCCGTGGGGGCCGAACAGGCTTTTGTGTACGTCCGCGGCGAGCACCGCACCGGCTACGAACGCTTTGCCCACGCCGTGCAGGCCCTGGAAGCCGCCGGCTGGCTGGGCGATAATATCCAGGGAAGCGGCTTTTCCTGCCGCATTGCGGTGCGCCGCGGGGCCGGGGCCTACGTATGCGGCGAGGAGACCGCGCTGATGGAGTCTATCGAGGGCAAGCGGGGCTTTCCGCGCCTGAGGCCGCCGTTTCCCACCACTTCCGGGCTGTGGGGCTGTCCGACGGTTATCAACAACGTAGAAACCTTTGCCAAAGTACCGTCTATTATTATCCACGGCGGGCACTGGTACAACGCCCTGGGAACCGACGAGTCTGCCGGCACCAAGCTGTTCGCCGTCAGCGGGTCGGTGGTGCGGCCCGGCGTGTACGAAGTACCGTTTGGCGTGACCCTCCGCCACCTGATTTACGACCTGGCCGGCGGTCTGCGCCCCGGACGTGCCCTGCAAGGTGTCCTGACCGGCGGCGCGGCGGGGACATTCCTCAAGCCGGAGCATCTGGACACCCCCCTGACGTTTGAGGATTTCCGTACCGTGGGCGGTACGGTCGGCGCGGGGACGATGATGGTGTTTGATGATACGGTTGACCTGCACGCCGTCCTGGCCAGCATCGCCGACTTCTTTGCCCACGAAAGCTGTGGCAAATGCTATCCCTGCCAGATGGGCACCCAGCGGCAGGCCGAAATTCTGGCCCGTATCCGGAACGGGCATAAACAGCCCGAAGACGTGCCAACCCTGCTGGAACTTATCCAGGTAATGACCGATACCAGCATCTGCGGTCTGGGACAGGCCGCCGGCTGGGCCTTCGCCGACGCCGTCAAACGATGGCCGGAAGAGTTCGGCGGGTGAGGGTCTAAGAAAGGAGTGTTGTGATGAGCATTACCCTGACAATCGATGGGCAGAAGGTCACCGTAGAAGAGGGAACCACCTTGCTGAATGCCGCGGCAGAAGTGGGGGTCAGCATTCCGACCATTTGCTACCACCCCTCCCTGACACCGCCGGCGGTGTGCCGGCTGTGCTCCGTGGAGGTGGAGGGCCGCCGCAACCTTCAGCCGGCCTGCGTGGTTCCCGCGGCCGAGGGGTTGGTTGTCCACACCAACAGCGACCGGGTCCGCACGGCCCGGCGGGTCATCCTGGAACTGCTGGCCTCCACGGTAGACCTGCACGAGGCGCCGGAAATCCAGGCCATGCTGGAGACGTACCAGTGCAACCCCGCCCGCTTTTCCGGCGGCGCGGTGCGCCGGTTTGAAGTGCTGGTCGACAACCCGTTCTACGTGCGCGACTACTCCCAGTGCGTGATGTGCTGGCGGTGCATCCAGGTTTGCGCCGACGACGTGCAGTACACCTACGCCCTTACCTGGGGCGGGCGCGGCTTTCACAGCCGGGTGGCCACCTATTTTGAAGAAGATATGCCCGATACCACCTGCGTTTTCTGCGGCAACTGTGTGGGCGTGTGCCCTACCGGCGCGCTGAAGGGGCTGGTCGAGTGGAAGGAAGAGCATGAGCAGTATTGAAGCTATCATTTCCGACCTGGAATTTGGCCGTTCCGAACTGCTGAAAGCCATCGACGGCCTGTCGAAGCGGGAGATGACCACCATCCCCATCTACGGCGATTGGACCATCAAGGACGTGCTGGCCCACATCGTCGGCTGGGATGAGCGGGTCATCCGCACCCTTCCCCTGATGCTGGAAAACCGGGCCGACGACATCCCCGATGTGGAGGTGGAGGCATACAACCGGCAGTCGGTGGCCGCCTGGCGCGACCGCCCGCTGGCCGAGGTCATCGCCCGGATTCACGAAACTCACGCCCGGATTATCCATCTGCTGTCCCAAATTGACCATATGGAGATTGACCGCCGCCGCCAGCGCAAGAACCGCACTATTACCATCCGCAGTTACGTGATTGACGTAATGATGGAGCACGAACGGGGCCACGCGGCCGAAATTATGCAGTGGCGCAAGTCGCTGGCGCGGCAGGTCAACCTGGATAACCTGCGGGCCGCGCTCCTTGAACGCTGTGCCGCCTGGTGGAAGGCGGTGGAGGGGCTGGACGAGCCGTCGGTGCTGGACCCGACCGCGGCCGGCAGGTGGTCGATTAAGGACGTGGTTTGCCACCTGGCGGCCTGGGAGGAGCTGATTCTGCAGGCCGGCCGGCATATTTACGACCCTTCCCTGCCCGACGCGCCCCCGCCGGGAGACACCATCGAGGCCATCAACCAGGTTCTGCACGAGCGTCACCGGCAGAAAAGCTGGGCAGAGGCCTGCCAGTATCTGCGCCGGGTGCAGGGTGAACTGCAGGATTTTGTCCGCACGCTTCGTCCGGGCGACTGCCTTCTGCGCGGGCCGTACCCCTGGCCCAACGACCAGGGCACGCTGGCTGAACTGCTGACCCACGCCGCGGAGCATTACGACCAGCACCTGCCGGACCTGACCCGCTGGCGAGAACGCACCGCCGCGGCCCGTCCGGCGGCCTCCCCCTGGATTCGCTGGGTGGCCGACCAGGAGGCCACCGGTCTGCTGGCAAAGGAGTACCAGGCCGCCATCAAGCGGGCCGGACGGGTGTGGAACATTGTCCGGGTGATGAGTCTGAACCCGCCGGCGCTCCAGGCCTCGATGCGGCTGTATGCCGCCCTCCTGCACCGCCACACCCCCCGGCTGGGCCGCGCCGAACGGGAAATGATTGCCGTGGTGGTCTCCCAGGCCAATCGCTGTTTTTACTGAACGCAGGCCCACCTGCACGACCTCCGGGCCGAGGTCGATGACGAGGAATTTATTCGCCGGTTTGCGGAGGACTGGCGTTCGGTATCTCTGCCGGAGCATACCCGCGCCGCCCTCACCTTTGCCGAAAAGATGACCCGCACCCCGGCACAGCTCGCCCAGGATGACATCCACACCCTGCGCAACCTGGGCTATTCCGACGAGGAAATCCACGATATTGTGCAGATAGCGGCCTATTTCAACTACATCAACCGCGTCGCCGACGCCCTGGGAGTCCCACCCGAAGATTTTATGACCGGAGAC
>RFJV01000623.1 GCA_003694775.1 Chloroflexota bacterium
ATCCCTATGCCGGGCCCATTTTCTGGGGCATAGGGATGCCCCAGCTACCATGATGCTGTAGGCGGATATCCTATTTGCCCCCAAATTGAAACGCACCCGACAAGGAAAACGGCAATTACACTTTCCACAACTTCATGCTACAATGGGGATTGGGAGATTGGGGACTGGAGATTAGAGCCTGGAGATAGAGAGATTGATATCCACCATCCATCTTCAATCTTCCGCCATTCGCCTTCATCCTTCATCCTTTACATTCACAGGAGTTCATCATGCGTATCGGTTTCATCTCAACCCGGTTGAACGGCACCGACGGCGTGTCGCTGGAGGTCGAAAAATGGGCCGCAGTTCTGCGCCGGATGGGGCACGAGCTATTTTACTGCGCCGGCGAACTGGGAGGATACGCCGCCGGCGGCACGCTGATTCCCCAGCTTCACTTTGAACACCAGTCCATCTTTATCCTCAGCCAGCGGGCCTTTGGCGCAGATGGCAAGGAGCAGGACGGAGAAAAATTGGCCGACCAGATTTACGCCCTGGCCGACGAAATCCGCGCCCCCCTGCGCCACTTCATCCGCTCGAACCGTCTGGAAATAATTGTGGTGGAAAACGCCCTCACCATCCCGATGAACCTGCCGCTGGGCGTCACCCTGACCGGTTTGATTGCCGAGCTGGGCATCCACACCATCGCCCACCACCACGACTTTTTCTGGGAACGGCAGAGATACCAGAGCAACAACATTCTCGACCTGCTGGACACGGCCTTTCCGGCCAAACTGCCCACCATCCGCCACGTGGTCATCAATTCCATTGCCCAGCGCCGGCTGAAAGAACGCCGCGGAATTGACTCTATCGTCATCCCCAACGTGTACGATTTTGCCACGCCGCCGCCGGGCATCGACAACTACAACAAGGATTTTCGCCAGGCCCTCGGCCTGTCCAAGGATGACTACCTTTTCCTCCAGCCGACCCGCGTCATCCAGCGAAAAGGCATCGAAATGGCCCTGGAGCTGGTGCACCGCCTGGAAATGCCCAACGTCCACCTGTTCATCACTCACCGCGCCCACGATGAAGGGCTGGAATACTGGCGCTGGCTCAAGCGAGAAGCCGGGGTGATGAAGGTCGACCTGCGCCTGATTGACCACCTTATCGACAGCCAGCGGCGCAAAGCCAACGGACACAAAATCTACTCCCTCTGGGACGCCTACCCCCACGCCGATATGGTCACCTACCCCAGCATCTACGAGGGCTTTGGCAACGCCCTGCTGGAAACGGTGTACTTCAAACGTCCGCTGGTGGTCAACCGCTACCCGGTTTACAACGCCGACATCCGCCCGCTGGGGTTTGAATTTGTGGAGCTGGACGGTTTTGTGGATAATAAGGCGGTGGAAAAAACCAAAGAACTCCTGCACAACCCCGATATGGTCCGGGCAATGACCGAGAAAAATTACGCCATTGCCACGGAGCATTTCTCTTACGAAGTCCTGGAGAAAAAACTCAAAGAAGTGATAGCCTCTTTCTAGGCCGACCATGCATATCGGAATGGTACACTATGCCGCGCCGCCGGTTGTCGGCGGGGTGGAGCTGACCATCTACCATCACGCCCGCATCCTGACCGGCCTGGGTCACCGGGTCACGGTGGTGGCCGGTCAGGGAGGCAAGTTCCTGCCGGGCGTAGTCTTCCGGCAGGAACCGCTGGCCGGCTCGCGCAGTGAGATAGTGCTGGAAGCCGGGCGCGTCCTGGCGAGCGGTCGTATCCCGGATAATTTCGACACCCTGGTAGAGCAGACCCGCCGCGCTCTGCTCCACCACCTGCACACCTGCGACGTGGTCATCGGGCACAATCTGTTTACCCTGCACAAAAACCTGCTCCTGACTACCGCCGTCTACCGGCTGGCCGTGGAAAAGGTTGGCCCGCCGTGGGTGGCCTGGCATCACGATTTTGCCTGGCTCCGCCCCCAATACCAGCCCGACCTGCACCCCGGCGAGCCGTGGGAACTGCTCAAACGTCCCTGGCCCAACGTCCGGCATGTCACCGTATCCGAAGCCCAGCGGCAGGACCTGGCCCGGCTTTACCGGCTACCGGAAGAGGACATCGCCGTTATTCCGCCCGGTGTGGACCCGGCAGAATTTTACCGGCTGAACAGCAAAGTACGCCGCCTGGCTGACCAGTGGGACCTGCGGCACAGCGACTGCGTGTTTCTGCTTCCGGCCCGCATCACCCGTCGCAAAAATATCGAGCTGGGCCTGCAGTGGCTGGCGGAAATTCGCCGCCAGTCCGGCTGGGATGCCCGGCTGATTGTGACCGGACCGCCGGGACCGCACAACCCGGCCAACGCGGCCTATCTGGATAGCCTGCTCACTATGCGAAAAGAGCTGGGCATAGAACAGGCTGTCCATTTTGTCTACCAGGCCGGCCCCGATGAGACCCCCCTCCTGCTGGACGACGCCGAACTGGGGATGTTCTACCAGCTTGCCGATGCCCTGCTCTTCCCCAGCCGGCAGGAAGGGTTCGGCATTCCGGTGCTGGAAGCCGGCCTGGCCCGCCTGCCCGTCTTTGCCACCGACCTGCCGCCGTTCCACCAGAGTGCCGGCTCGCACGCCTGGCTGTTCCCGCTCGACGCGCCGCCGGCGGAGGTCGCCAAAACCATCATCAGCGTTCTGCAAAGCGACCGCGCCTTTTTACTGCGCCGCCGGGTGCTGACCCGCTTTACCTGGCAGGGTATTGTAGAAACCCGCATCCTGCCCCTGCTGACAGCCGCCA
>RFJV01000624.1 GCA_003694775.1 Chloroflexota bacterium
ATTCCTCCGGTTTGTTCTGTCGGTTCGCCCGGCTTATTGTAGCAGACGAGGGGCAAAACTTGAAAAATTTTCAGCTTCGGTTAAGCTAAAGGGTGGAGAATGGGGACCGGGTGATAATGCGATAGGGCGATAGGGCGGTAATGCGATAGGGCGGTAATGCGATAGTGCGATAGGGCGGTAATGCGATAGTGCGATAGTGCGATAGGGCGATAGGGCGGTAATGCGGTAGCGACTTACTCCTTACTCCCTGCTTCCTGCTACCTTGTTATACTTTGCTACCCTGCTATTCTGCTACTCTGCTACTTTGCAACCCTGCAACCCTGCTACTTTGCTACTTTGCTACTTTGATAAAGGAGTCTGAATAGTGCGACGACAATTTATCCGCATTTTGTTAACCGGAATCCTGCTTCTGCTGGTGGTGGTTGCCGCTTTTGGCGGTGGTGTGTACGCGGCCCGGATGGGCCTGCTTCCCGGCACGGAAACCGTTCAGGCCGCAGACCAGCCGCCGGAGTTTGCCGTGTTCTGGCAGGTGTGGGGGCTGGTTCAGCGGTACTTCGTCGACCGGGAGGCGCTGGACCCCACCCAAATGACCTACGGGGCTATCCGGGGCTTAATCGACTCCCTGGGGGACGAAGGCCACACCCGTTTTCTGACCCCCGATGAGGCCCGCCGCCAGCAGACCGACATCACCGGTTCTTTCTTCGGTATTGGGGCTACGGTGGGCATCCGGGATGGCCTGCCGGTGATTGTGTCGCCGTTTGATGGCTCGCCCGCGGACCAGGCCGGCCTCAAGCCGGGCGACATCATCATCGAGGTGGACGGCGAGGATGTCACCACACTACCCCTGAACGACGTGGTGGACCGCATCCGCGGCGAAGAGGGCACCGAGGTGGTGCTGACCATCTTCCGCCCCGATACCAACCAAAGCCTGGATATTTCTATCATCCGGGCCGAAATCAAAATCCCGGCCACCGACTGGGCGATGGTTCCCGGTACGGATGTGGCCCTGATACGGATGATTCAGTTCAACGGCAATTTGAAAGACGAGCTGGTGGCCGACATCCAGGAGGCCCGGAACGCGGGCGCGTCGGCCCTGATTGTGGATGTGCGCAACAATCCCGGCGGTCTGCTGGAGCAGGCCATCGAGGTGACCAGCCAGTTCCTGAGCGAGGGCAACGTGCTCCTGCAGGAGGATGCCCAGGGCAACCGCGAGACTTACCCGGTCAAGCCGGGCGGCGTGGCAACGGACATCCCCCTGGTGGTGCTGGTCAATGGCGGGTCGGCCAGCGCGGCGGAGATTTTTGCCGGCGCCATTCAGGACCACCAGCGCGGGCCGGTGGTCGGCGAGACCACGTTTGGCACCGGGACGGTGCTCCAGCCGTTTGAGCTGGATGACGGTTCGGTGCTTCTGCTGGGTACCAGCCAATGGCTGACCCCCAACGGGCGGCTGATTCGCAAAAACGGCATTGAGCCGGATGTGCTGGTCGACCTGCCCGCCGGCGCGGACCTGCTTTCTCCGGGGGAAGTCAAGGAAATGACCCTGGATGAAATCGCCGCCAGCGAGGATGCCCAGCTTTTGAAGGCGCTGGAACTGCTGGGGGTGGAGATTGGGAATTAGGGAGGCGGCACGTCTACCCATCCCCGACCGGAGCGGACAGCTTCGATGACCTCCTGGTAAATCCAGCCGTCTTTAAAAGTCTGGTAGACTGTACGGCCCTGGCCGCGAATATCGGCCACAAATTCGCGGGTAAGCTGGGTCCAGTTTCGCTGGGTATCGTCCGCAATATCGGGCAGGCTTTGGGTGATGTGCGCCGGAAGCGGAATTTCCTGCCACTCACCGCCCCGTGGACAGCGGTACAGCGGTCCCTGGGCGTAATGCCCTTTGATGTAGATAGCGGCCTCATCTCCGTAAACAGCAATGTAATCATCGGTAAACCGGGGGTGCAGGCCGCTGTGTTTGAACAGGGCCGAAACAGGCCGGTAGCGGTCGGTGGGAGAAGTTATCCGGGCCATAACGGTGTAAGACCATTCGGCGTCGGCTGTTTCCCACCGGATTCCCGGCTCATCCGCTGATTTGGGGGCAAACTTCCGACGTTCCCGAAAATCGTGGACGCCGGATACTACCGGCGCCCGCGGCAGGTCGTTGCGGGTTTCGCCGTTGACCGCGGTAATGATGCCGTCCAGTACATGCAGAACGATAGAGAGTTTGTGGGTGAAGTTGTTGTTCAGCCGTCCGCCGCCCTGGTCCAGCCGGTGCGACCAGCCGAAGGGTATCAGCGGGTCGAGATTGAAGTGAGAAATACATTCCACTTCCTGCGGCTCACCGATGGCCCCCTGGGCGACCAGTTCCTTTGCCAGCAGGGCGTAGGGCTGGTAGCGGTAGGAGGCGGCGTAGGCGGTTTTGACCCCCATTTTTTGGGCCTGGCGGTACATTGTTTTGGCCTGAGCCGCGGTTGCGGCCAGGGGCTTGTCGCAGTAGATGTGGCATCCCTGGGCCAGAGCCGCCATCACCGGTTCAAAATGGGCCCCGCCCGGCGTGGCAACAGCCACAATATCCGGCTGAAGGTCGGCCAGCGCCTGCCGCCAGTCGGTTGAGGCATAGGGGATATTCAGCGACGCGGCTACCTGTTCAACCACTTCGCGGGTGCGGCCGGCCATTCCGGCAATTTCTACCCCGGTATCGCGCAGGGCCAGGGCGTGTCCCTGTCCGGCATACCCGGACCCCAAAACAAGGGCGCGCAGTTTTGGTGAATCCATTTTTCCTCCTTTCAGGGCCGGACCGGGGTTCCATCTGGCAGGCGTGCCTGAGTCCACTGGATGACCTCGTCCTTGCAGGGGTATTTGGCCGCCAGCTTCTCGTCGATGTCAATGCCCAGGCCCGGCTTGTCGTTGGGATACATATAGCCGTTGCGAATTTCCGGCATTCCGGGGAACATTTCGTAGTACAGGTCGGTGATGCGGAACATTTCCTGGATGCCAAAGTTGGGCGCCCACACATCCAGATGCAGGTTGGCGGCGTGCCCCACCGGTGAGGTATCGCTGGGGCCGTGCCAGGCGGTGCGGATACCGAACATATCGGCAAAGGCGGCAACTTTGTAGGCGGGGGTAATGCCGCCCATCTGGCTGACATGCATCCGGATGAAATCTATCAGCCGGTTGGTGATGAGCGGTTGCCATTCGTGGGGGTTGTTGAACAGCTCACCGACGGCCAACGGTGTACTGCTCAACTGGCGAACGTTCTGGAACCAGGCAATTTGTTCCGGTGGAAGCAGGTCTTCCAGAAAGAACAACCTGAACGGCTCCACATCTCTGGCAAACTGCACCGCGTCAATGGGCGACAGCCGTTCGTGTACGTCGTGGATGAGTTCAATGGCATCACCGAATTCCTCCCGCACCCGCTCCAGCAGGCGGAGGGTATCGCGGCGGTATGCTTTGGGGTCAAAGTATGCGCCGGGGGGTGCGCCGTCCGGTTTGGGAAAGGAGTCGGCTACACCGCCGTATACGCCCAACTGCACGCGCAGGTAGCGGTAGCCCTGCGCAGCGCGCTGGTGAATATTCTCCAGGACCCCTTCCACGGTGGGCGCATCGGCGTGGACGTATACCTGGGCGGCCTCCCGAACCTTGCCGCCCAAAAGCTGGTACACGGGCATACCGGCCATTTTGCCTTTGATGTCCCACAGCGCCTGGTCTACGCCGGAAACGGCGTTGTTCAGCACCGGGCCGTTTCGCCAGTAGCCGTTGACCATCGCCATCTGCCAGATTTCTTCAATGCGCGATACATCCCGGCCTATAAGAAACGGCTTGAGGTGCTTTTCGATGGCCGCATAAACGGCGTGATAGCGCTGTTTGAAGGTGGCACAGCCCAGGCCGTACAGCCCCGGCTCCGAGGTGATAATCTTGACGATGACCAGTTGGGATATACCCGGCTGGGTAAGAATTGTTTTGACATCTCTGATGGTGACAGGGGTGCTCAAGCGCTGTTCCTCCTCCTGAGAAAATAGCCGTTTACCCCGTAGGCGGGGCATCCCAATGCCCGCCGGGGCGGTGACTGACTCGCCCGGCATAGGGATGCCGGGGCTACGGATGCCGGGG
>RFJV01000625.1 GCA_003694775.1 Chloroflexota bacterium
ATCCAATGGGATAAGGAAGCCGAAGCCGAGTTCAAATACGAGCACGCTCTATACACCGATGGGGTAGTGTCCCAGATTGTGCCGGAACAATGGCGCGAGGCGGTTCGCGGCGCGGCGGGGCGGCACCACCGGCCAACCAACCATCTGGAGCGGGTCGTCTCGCTGGCCGACCGGCTTTCGGCGGGTGAGCGGGCGGATAGCGGCGACAAACAACCCAAACAACTGCAATCCATCTTTTGCAGTTTGACCGGGCTGGACACCCCCGCGCCGAAAGCCAAATACCTGCCGCTGAAAAAGCTGGCGATTGCGGAGGATGTCATTTTCCCATCCGATGAGATTGACGACTCGCACAAAGCCTACGAAAAACTGTGGGATGGTTTTCTGGCCGAGGCGCAATTGCTCAAGGCCGCGCACGAGAAAAACGGTAATCTGGCGGTGTATGTGGACAGTCTGCTGAATCTGATGCAGCAATACACCTGGTGCATTCCCTCGGCCTACTACCAATCCGTGCCGGACGTGAGCCTGTACGACCACAGCCGGATGACCGCCGCGCTGGCGGCCTGTCTGGTGGACCTGCCGGGGGCCACGGTCCAGCAACTGCTGAACGAGAAGTCAGACGAACCGGTTGCCCTGCTGGTGGGCGGGGATATTTCCGGGGTGCAGGATTTCATCTACACCATCACCTCTCAGGGAGCGGCCGGCGGCCTGCGCGGCCGGTCCATGTATTTGCAACTGCTCACGGAAGTGGTGGCCCGCTACCTGCTGGACGAGATGGGACTGCCGCGCACGAACGTGGTCTATGCCAGCGGTGGGCATTTCTTCCTGCTGGCACCGCTTTCGGCGGCGGAGACGCTGGCCGAGGTGCAGAAAACGGTCAGCCGGATTCTGCTTCACCACCACGGCGGCGACCTGTACCTGGCCCTGGCCGTGGACGCCATTCACGCGAACGAGTTCGCCGGAGACAGGTTCCGGGGCCGGTGGGACAGCCTCCAGAAGAAGCTCCAGCGGCAGAAGGAGCAGAAGTTCATCGAACTGAAGGATGAACTGACCGGCGTGCTGTTTGAGCCAAAGGAACACGGCGGCAATGAGGAAAAAATGTGTGCCGTATGCCAGCGGGAGCATCCAGACACCCGCCCACAGGAAGGTACACGCAAGTGCCCGGTCTGCGCAGGATTTGAGGCGCTGGGCAAAGACCTGCGCAAGGCCCGCTACCTGACCCTGACCCGGCTGGCAAACCGGGCCGCGTTAGACCCCCAAAAACCGGCGGGCGACTGGCGGCGGGTGCTGGCCCATTTTGGCTACCGCGCCGAAGTGAGCCAGACCGTTCCGGTGGCCAACGGCCAGCCGCGCACCGTGCTGGCCCTGAAAGATGAAGCCATGGCCGGGCTGAAGCCGGACGAAGGGCAGTCGGTGGGCCGGCAGTTGCTGGTCAACGTCACGCCGGTGGTTACAGGCGACGAATGGAAGCAGTTCAAAGCCGAAATAGATGATTTGCCCCCGGTGTACGACCACGAACATCCGCCGGTCAAATCGTTCGAAATGATGACCCGCCAGTCGCGGGGCATCAAGCGGCTGGGCATCCTGCGGATGGATGTGGACAACCTGGGCAACATCATCGGGCAGGGGCTGGGCGACCGACTCACCCTCTCCCGCCTGGCGACGCTCAGCTTCAGCCTCAGCCTCTTTTTCGAGGGCTGGATGGAGGTCATCGCCGAGGAGGTGAACCAGACAGGCCGGGGAACAAAAGCCGGCCGCAAACACGTGAACGACGACAGCGACCTGGTTTACTCCATCTACTCCGGCGGGGATGACCTCTTCTTTGTCGGCGCCTGGGATTTGATGCCCCGGCTGGCAGACCGCATCCGCCGGGACCTGGCCGGGTATGCATGCGAGCATCCGGGCATCCATGTCAGTGGCGGCATTGCCCTCATTCCCGGCAAATATCCGCTCTACCAGGCCGCAGATGATGCCGCCGAGGCAGAAAGCAAGGCCAAATCTCTGCGCCGGGAGAACGGGGAACGGAAGAACGCCCTGGCTTTTCTGGGACAGGTCATCCCTTGGGAGAAGTTTGACGATGTGCAAAAATACGCGGATACCCTGCTGGAACTGGTCGAGCCGGACAACGGCAAAAAGGCCGTCCCCCGCCAGCTCCTACGGCGGCTGGAGGAGCTGTACATCGAGTTCAATGAGACACGCCAGAAACAGGC
>RFJV01000111.1 GCA_003694775.1 Chloroflexota bacterium
GAACGCCGCCTCATCGAAGAAGGCGAACTGGCCCGGATGGTCAAAGAAGACTACATTGTGGGCGTCACCTCCAACCCTTCTATCTTTCAAAAAGCCATCGCCGGCAGTGACGCTTACGATGCGCAGATAGAAGAACTGGTTTCCCAAAATCCCCATCTCGACATCAAGGATTTGTACGAAGCCCTGGCCGTGGCCGACATTCAGGCCGCGGCCGATGTGCTTTACCCTGTGTACGAGCGCACCAACGGCGTCGACGGCTACGTGAGCCTGGAAGTCTCTCCCACCCTGGCCGATGACACCGACGGCACTGTTGCCGAGGCCAAACGCCTTTTCCAGACCGTCAACCGGCCCAACCTGATGATAAAAATCCCGGCTACACCCGCCGGCCTGCCCGCCATCACCGAGGTGATTGCCTCCGGCGTCAACGTCAATGTGACCCTGATGTTCTCCCTGCAGAACTACATCGACGTAGCCAATGCCTACATCGAAGGGCTGGAAAAGCTGGACGCCGCCGGCGGCGACCTGAGCCGGATTGCTTCCGTGGCCTCCTTTTTTGTCAGCCGGGTAGACACCCTGCTGGACAAACTGCTGGCCGAAGTGGACAGCCCGGAGGCCAGAGCTTTGCAGGGCAAACTGGCAATTGCCAATGCCAAAGCCGCCTACAAGAAATTCAAAGAAATCTTCTGCAGTGACCGCTTCCGCCGGCTGGCCGAAAAGGGCGCCCGTGTTCAGCGTCCGCTGTGGGCCAGCACCAGCACCAAGAATCCCGCCTACCGCGATACCCTCTACGCCGAAGAGCTGGTCGGGCCGGATACGGTCAACACCCTGCCCCCGGCCACTATCGCCGCCCTCAAGGACCACGGTCAGGTGGACCGCCCCACCCTGGAAGAGGGCCTCGACGAGGCCACAGCCCTGCTGGCCCGGCTGGCCGATTTTGGCATTTCTTATGAGGAAGCCACCGAAAAGCTCCAGCACGACGGCGTGGTGGCCTTCGCCAAATCTTTTACCGACCTGCTGGACGCGCTGGCCCGCAAAAAAGAGGCCATCCTCTCGGCGCAGGTCAGCCCAATGAATCTGGCCCTGGGCGACTACCGGCCAGCGGTGGATGTCCGCCTGAAAGCCTGGGACGCGGCCAACGTGGCCGCCCGCATCTGGCAGAAGGACGGCACGGTCTGGGTCCCCGACCCCGACGAGGCGGCCCGCACCCCGGAGCTGACCAACCGGCTGGGCTGGCTTTCTATGCCCCTGGATATGCAGGCCCGTATTGATGAACTGACCGCCTTTGCAGAGGAGGTCCGGCAGGCCGGCTTCCGGGAAGTGGTCTTGCTGGGTATGGGCGGCAGTAGCCTGGCCCCGGAACTGTTTATGACCGTCTTCGGGGCACAGAACGGCCTGCCGCTGACCGTTCTGGACAGCACCAACCCGGAGCAGGTGCTGTCGGTGCACCGCAAGCTGTCCGACCCGGCCCGGACGCTGTTCATCGTTTCCAGCAAGTCGGGCGGTACGCTGGAAACGCTCTCCTTCTTCAAGTACTTTTATCACCTGGTCGGCCAGCTAAAGGACAATCCGGGCGAAAACTTCATTGCCATCACCGACCCCGGCTCGAAGCTGGAAGCCCTGGCTGGCGAAAAAGGGTTCCGCCGGGTGTTTTCCTCGCCGCCGGAAGTGGGCGGACGCTATTCTGCCCTCACCTATTTTGGCCTGGTCCCGGCGGCGCTGGTCGGCGTGGACCTGGGCAAGCTCCTTCGCCGGGCCGAAACAATGGCCGAAGCCTGCCGCGCCCGCTCCGCCGGCAATCCGGGCCTGCAGTTGGGCGCAGTAATGGGCGAGCTGGCTCTGGCCGGTCGGGATAAAGTGACCTTTTTTGCCTCGCCCAAAATCGAACCCTTCGGTATGTGGGTAGAACAGCTCATCGCCGAAAGTCTGGGCAAGCACGGCAAGGGCATCCTGCCGGTGGTCGGCGAGACGATTGCCCCGCCGGCCTTCTACGCCGACGACCGGCTGTTTGTCTACCTGCGCCTCAAGGGCGATGACAACGCCGCTCTGGATGGTCAGGTTGACATGCTGGAAGCCGCCGGCCACCCGGTGGTCATCATTGAAATGGATGAGCTGGAAGACCTGGGGCAGGAGTTCTTCCGCTGGGAAATGGCTACTGCCGCGGCCGGCGCAGTGCTGAAAATCAACCCCTTCGACCAGCCCAACGTGGAGCAGGCCAAGGTAAAGGCCCGCGAACTGATGGCCGAGTTCGAACAAAACGGCTACCTGCCCGCGGAATCGCCCACTCTGGATTACGACGGTATCGATGTGTACGGCCCGGCGATGGGGGAAACCGCCTCCGAGGCTCTCAAAGCCTTCCTGAATGACTTCCGGCCCGGTGATTACGTGGCCTTGATGGCCTACCTGCCGTACCGTCCCGAAATCGACGCCGCGCTCAGCAACCTGCGGCTCAGCCTGCGTACCCGGCTGAAGTGCGCCACCACCGTAGGGTACGGCCCGCGCTTCCTCCACTCTACCGGCCAGCTTCACAAGGGCGATGGCAACAACGGCCTGTTTATCCAGATTACCCACACCCCGGCGGAAGATGCCCCCATTCCGGGCGAAAAATATACCTTTGCCACCCTGGTGGCCGCCCAGGCCCAGGGCGATTTGAACGCCCTCCGCGAAAACGGTCGCCGCGTTATCCGGTTCCATATCGAACAGCAGGCCGACCTGCCCGCGGCCATCCGCACGCTGATTCCGGCCTGAACCGGAGGTTGTAATTTTCGGGATTCGATGGAATAATGGAAGCAGGTGGGAGGATGAGTTTGGGAGTTTAAGAGTTTGGGAGTTTAAGAGTTTGGGAGTTGGGGAGTTTGAGAGTTTAAGAGTTTGAAGGTTTAAAACTAACTCATTAACTCCCTAACTAACCAACTCTCGAACTAACCAACTCCCCAACTAACCAACTCCCCAACCAATCAACACCCCAACTAACCAACTCACAGGAGGTTAAGCGATGGAAGCGATACTGGGGTTAATTCCGTGTTTAGGGTTTATTGGCCTTCTTGTTCTGCTGTTGCTGTTTTCGGCCATCAAGGTGGTGCAGGAGTACGAACGGGGGGTCATCTTCCGGCTGGGACGGTACGTCGGGGCCAAGGGGCCGGGACTGTTCTTCATCGTCCCCTTCATTGACCGGATGGTCAAGGTTGACCTGCGGACGGTCACGCTGGATGTCCCTTCGCAGGAAGCCATCAGCCGCGACAACGTGACGGTCAAGGTGAACGCGGTAGTCTACTTCCGGGTGCTGGACCCCGGCAAAGCCGTCATCCAGGTGGAAGATTATCGCCGGGCCACCTGGCAGATTGCCCAGACCACCCTGCGCAACGTTATCGGGCAGAGTGAGCTGGATGAACTGCTGGCCCACCGCGAAAAAATCAACAACCAGCTTCAGCAGATAATCGACGAGCAGACCGAACCGTGGGGCGTCAAGGTGTCGCTGGTGGAAGTGAAGGACGTGGAGCTTCCCCAAACCATGCAGAGGGCTATGGCCAAGCAGGCCGAAGCCGAGCGGGAAAAGCGGGCCAAAATCATCCACGCCAGCGGCGAACTGGAAGCCTCCAAGACCCTGGCCCAGGCCGCGGAAATCATCACCCGCGAGCCGGCCTCCCTTCAGCTGCGCTACCTGCAAACCCTTACCGAAATTGCCGTGGAGAAAAACTCCACCATCATTTTCCCCGTTCCCATCGACATCCTGACCTCCCTTACCGAGTACATGATGCAGAAAACTGCCGCCCAGGCCAAAAAGGCGGCAGGAGAAAAGTAAACCGTATTGTATCTACTCAGCGGTGTCTGGCACATTCACCCAGCAACGTATATTTCACCGCTTTGCCGTGGGGCGACATTAATGTCGCCCTACTCACCTTTTTTCAGTTGGCTGGCGTAGATACGCCGTATCATATTTGCCGTGGGACGACATTTATGTCGTCCCACTCAGCGGCATTGCCCGCGGCGTTAATTATTTGTGGACGGCTGAGTAAATACCTGAAGATGAGGTTTGGAGGGCGCTTCAGCGTCCTTAAGCCATTCAGCCCGGTGTTTTTAACGCCGGGCCAACTTACGTTTTACGCCTGATTGTCGAGAAAAAGACCAATTTAAGAAATAGCTCACCCAAGTTTGTACCAGCCGATGATTTATCCCCCTCATTTTGACACATCCCCCCTGCCAGAGTAAAGTAATCGCACTATCGCCTTATCACATTATCGCACTATCGAGGTAAACTCTTGACTATCCAACTGCTGGCCTGCGACCTGGACGGAACCCTGATACCCGACCTGCGGGCCATCCCTGCCCGGACTCACCGGGCCATTCAGCAGGCCATGGCCCGCGGTGTGCATGTTGTTCTGGCGACCGGCCGGGAGTATCCTGTTACCCGGCGGTTTGTGGACCAGCTTGGCCTGACCACACCGGTTATCTGCTACCAGGGCGCCCGGACC
>RFJV01000626.1 GCA_003694775.1 Chloroflexota bacterium
AGCAAAAAGGGCAGTAAAAGCAAACGTTTGATGATGTATTGAAGCATACGCCAATCCTTGGGTGGAGCCAGGGGGCCGGCAGAGGCACCGGCCCCCTGCAGGATGCAGAGCTACCGGGGTAGGCGAAGGCATTGCCTTCGCCTACCCGTAGATAGACCCATATGAGTTTTTGGATAGGCTCTCAGTGCACCGCACCTTTAGCCAAAAAGTTTACTTATAGAAGTACTGCTCTGGCCGGGAGTTGCCGGGTGTGCGGAGCGGCCAGTCGTTGCCGGCAATCTCCGGCACGTTGTGCAGGTTGTCGTTTACCACGATAACGCCCTGAATCATCGGCGTCAGGCCGACGGTGCCGATTTCCCACACGTTGTCGGCCCAGATGCGGAACAGCTCTTTGGCCAGTTCAATCTGGCGACTGCGCGGGGAGGTCTTGGCTTCGTCGATGATGTCGACCAACTGTTTGATTTCGGGAGGAGGCGGCTCACCCTCGGCGCCGTTGGTGGCGTACCACTTGGCAACCAGCGGGGCAAAGGTGAGGGCGGGGTCACTGCGCGGGTCAAACTTGGGCTGACCGCTGAAGGGGAAGCCGGTGGTGTCTTCGTTCCAGATTTCGGCCATCAGCTCGTTGGCCGGGCGCATGGCAAAATGCGTGGCCCGCTCGCGCAGTTCGATGTGCGCCCGCACGCCCACTTTGGCCCAGTCTTCTACAATGAGCTGGCCGATGTCGGGCCAGACGGCAAAGGCCGGCACCACGCTGATTTCGATGTCCAGCCGTGAGCCGTCGGGCAGGGTGCGGAAGCCTTCGGAATCCCGGTTGGGGATGATTTCGTCGAGCATCTGGTTTGCCAGGTCAGGGTTGTACTCGGTGTACTTGTGCGCCCATTCATCTCCCGGATAGTAGGGGTGGAACGGCGCGGGTACGCCCTGCCGCGGTTCGCCCAGGCCCAGGAAGGCCAGTTCCTTGATTTTGTTGCGGTCGATGGCATAAGAGAGGGCGATGCGGAAGTTTTTGTTGCGGAACAGCTCCCGTTCAGGCCCTTGCCAGGTTTGGTTGAACATGACCACTGCGTCGGAACCGCCAAAGGTAGGCCAGGTGACCACGTGGTAGTTTCCGGCATCTTCGTTCTCTTTCAGCACCGGGTAACTGCTCATATTGATGTGCCGGCCCTGCATGTCGATTTCACCGGACACCGCGGCCAGGTTCAGGGCTTCCTTATCGGCAAAGAAGGTAAAGCGGACTTCGTCGATGTACGGAAGCTGGTTGCCGGCGGGGTCAACCCCGATGTAGTAGGGGTTGCGCTTGATGGTGAAGACCGGGTCGGACACGCTGGTGCCGTCCGGCACCCAGGCGGCCATACTGGGGCGCTTGCCGCTCAGTTGGGGCAGGGCTTCCACGGAGAACAGCTCGGTCCAGGAGTCGAAGCCCCGTTCCTTGACCAGGGCGTCGAGCTGGGCCGGGTCGGTGTATTTGGGGTGGAACTGCTTCAGGTAGTGAGCCGGGGCAAAGGCCAGATTGTTGATGGAGGCGTCGGCGCCGTCCTTGTTAGCCAGGTCCAGCAGGAAGGCGGTGTTCGGGTCCTTAAAGGTCCACTTCACCGCGTAGTCGCTGATTTTTTCCACCTTTGCCACCGTGCCGTCGGAGTTCTGCATCCATACCGGGACTACCGGGGTCAGCTCCTCGTTCAGCAGGATGTCGTTGTACCAGAACATGATGTCGTCGGCGGTAAAGGGCTGGCCGTCCGACCACTTGGCCCCCGGTCGCAGGCGGACCGTCCACTCGGTGAAGTCATCGTTAGATGACCAGCCGGAAGCGATGTGGGGGATAACCTCGCCGCCATCGGGAGAGAAGCGAACCAGGGCGTCGTACACCACGCGGGTGTAGTTGTTGTGGTCCGCCGGCCCCAGGAAGCCGCGGCGCAGGACACCACCGTACTGCCCAATTTCTTCGACCACCGGAATAATCAGCGGGTCTTCGGGCAGGCGCTCATCGACCGGTGGAAGCTCCCCTTTGGCGACCATCTCGGCCAGCATAGGGGCCTCGTTGTACTTGCCGCCCGGAATGTTGCCGATGAGGAAGGCGGTGGCTTC
>RFJV01000627.1 GCA_003694775.1 Chloroflexota bacterium
GGATACAGTATCCGTAAATTGTTTGGGGGCATCTGCGGTTAAACTGTTTTCATCCGCGCCCGGAATCAGACTGTACGCACCGCCCGGTATATTGGCCCGATACACTCGAAAGCCGATAATGGTATCCTTGTTGGGGTCTGCCGTCCACTGCCAGGAGATAATATTCTGATTATCCGATGGCTTTTCCACACCGGTGACGGTATGGGGTGGGTCCGGCGGCGGCGGGTCAACCACGGTCACCTCAATGGAAGCCGTAGTCCGCTGGCTGATGCTGTTTTCGGCCACGAGCAGATAATTTCTCACCACCCCCACATTGGGCACGGTTATCCTCTGGGCGGTTTGACCGGAAGGATTGACCTCGACAGAGGAACCGGCGTCGGGGATAAAGGTAATTTTTGCCGCCAGGTTCACCTCCCAGGCGAACAGGACATCGGTGTTCTCCCGCACCTGATACCGGTGTGGCGTATCGCCGCCCAGGTCGATGACCTGCGGACTGCCTGGCGACGAAATGATAAACCGGTTGATAACCGCCGGCGGGATTGGTGTGGCCGTCGGCGGAGGAGGGGTTAAGGTGGGGGTAGCCGTAGGCGTAGGTGTTGGTTCATTCACCGAAATATTGACCGTGGCGTTAGATTTTTTGCCCTCATTCTCCGCAGTGAGCACAAACAGGGTAGATTCCTGAACGGTCAGGTTCAACGTACCTGAAGGGGATAAGCCAACGATAGGGCTGTTCAGGCTGGGGCCGCTGACTTCTATATTTGTCGTTTTCCCCTCAATCGACCAGGCGAGTTCAACCTGGCCCGCGCTGCCTTTCAACAATATCAGGTCGGTAGGGTCTGCCGTAAAGAATTTAATCACCGGTGCATCGGGTTCCGGGGTGGGGGTGGGAGCCGGTGTCACCCAGACGGTCAGGCTCTGAGGCGGCGCGGCCGAACTGCCGTTGGAAGCATTCAAAACATAGTTGGTTGTTTGAGCCGGTGACTGCACCACAGACTGCACCGGCGGCAAACCGTCACCAATGCCCAAGACACTGACCCTGTCGGCTCCCCGGACTTCCCATTCCAGGGTGGTGTTTTCGCCGGCCACAATCGCCGGTGGATTGGCAAAGAACTTTACCACCGCCGGGGTAGGTAAAGGAGTGGGTGTTGGGGTGGCTACCTTGATGATAAAAGGGTCGGAGCGTACCGGGGTGGCGATATAAGGATTATCGGCTTCCAGGTAGTAGGTGGTTTCCCGGTCCAGGGGGCCAACCTCCAGGGAACCGCTGACGCCCGGCAAAGGTTTGGGGTTGCCATCGGCCTGGTTAATCAGGTTGACGGTGTCGGCATTTTCCACTTGCCAGGAGAGAAGCACCCGGTCTCCGGTGACAACGGCTTGTTTATCTCCCCCAAACACCACAATTTTCGGCGGGATGGGGGTCAAAATAATGGACACCTGACGCGGCTCCTCGCCAAACCAGGTTGGATTGAGCCGGGAAAGCCAGTTATCGGCTTCAAGGTGGTAGATTGCATTAGCCGTGGGAACCACGGTTACTTGCCCTTGCGGTTTATTCAGCGGCTCCGGCCCCAGTTCTGGAATTTCCAGCCGGGTAAAAGGCGATGCTTTCCAGGACAGGGTAGCAGATTGTCCGGCGACCAGTACCTTCTTGACCGAGCCGTCTACATTGAAGGTGTATATCCGAGGCTTAAATATGTAAACAATCAGCACCAGCATTAAAAGCGCCAATACAGCCAGCAAGCCGGGGCCAAGGAGCGGCGCGGCCTTGAGCCTGCCCAGCATAGAACGGGGGGCCTGGCCGCCCTCCGGCATTGTGGCCGTCACCGAAAAATGGTACACCCGCTTGCGCAAGGCCACCAACTGGCGTTGATGGGGGGTAATAATGACCGGAAGCGTCACGGTTTCATTGGGGGGGATGCGAAATTCCGCCTGATTGGCAACAATAACCTCTTCCCCCGGTGGCTGAAATTCAAACGTACAGCCCCTTTCATCATCACGACCGTCCACCTGAAACAAAGCCCGGCTGTTGCCCTGGTTGGTGATGGGGAAGGTCACCTGGGCCGAACGCTTGACCCAGGAAATTGTCTGTTCACGGGGGGTAACTTCTCCCACCCTGAACTCGTAAAACGGATTAATGACCAGCACCGCCCCGCACCGCGCCCTGCGGCCCGGATAGTTCATTGAGGTGGTGGTCACGGCAAAGTAATGCGGCCCGGCAGTACTGTATGGCGAGCGGGGCGGCGTTACCGTAATGACTACCTCTGCCCGGTTGCCTTCATACAGGTTGACCCTGGCCGGCGTGACCTTCACCCATTGGTCATCCAATCCCTCTACCCGAACCTGAAACGTTGCTACCAGGTCGCCGCCGTTGATGATAGTCAGGTGATAGGTGGCAGTCTGTTCTACATCTATCACCATTTCGGTGGGGGACAATTCGGTGATAATGTACTCGTCCGGCTGGTCGGCAACGGGAGCGGCAAAACGGGCTTCGGCTTCCGGTGGCTCAGGCGGAGGAAACGCGCCGGCAGTCGGTGCGCCCGGCGATTCCGGCGGCGGAACGAATACCGGTGGACGTGAAGGGGTGGTCAATTGGGTCGCCGTCCGTGCCGGCTGGGCCGGAGCCGCCGCGGTGGCCTCTGTTCCGGCCTCCTGCGTCCGCTCGACCGGCCCTGACGCGGGGACTTCAACCGGAAAATCGCTCTTGTCTGCCGGCCGGGCACGGTCCGGGAAAAAGACCAGCGTATAGCCATCCAGTTCCAGCCGGCTCAAATTTTCTACCGGCACAGGCTGTTGACCGCTCACCGGCTGTCCATTCATACGGACCTCGCCGCGGTTGCTGATGAGCACCAGTTCCCACCGGTCTGAACGATGATACAGAACAGCTTGAAACAGAGTAGCCTCTGCACCGGGCAGAACAATATCACTGCCTGGATGATAGCCAATATTCGTCAGCCCGACAGATGGGTCCAGCTGATAAAATTGAACGACGCCATCGGCTGTGATAATTTCCAGATATCCCATAAGCAGATATTCCTCATCCGGAGAGTTTTTGGGACACAAACCGTACAATTTCTACCAATATCCAGCCCCATACGCCCCCGGCAACCAACCAGGGCAGATACCGCCAGAACCACGAGAGGCCGCGAAGCTCAACCTGCCCGGTCACCGATACTGGAACCGCGTCAGGCACGTCTAACGGGTGGGAGGTGATGGTGACCCGATAGTTTCCTGTGCGAAACGGCTGATGCGGTATCATAATTAA
>RFJV01000628.1 GCA_003694775.1 Chloroflexota bacterium
GCAGAAGGTTTGAGGACAAAATCCACCGCGCCAAGCTCCAGCCCCTGAATGGTATACGCCGCGGCTTGCCGGTCAGGGGAACTGAGCAAAATGACCGGCACAGCCCGAACCGACATAATCTGCTCCAGGACGGACAGACTGTCCGTATGCGGCATCTCCATATCAAGAATGACCACATCGGGGACGAGCAGAGCTATCTTTTCCAGGGCTTCTGCCCCGTCACGGGCGCTCCCGACAACAGTAATTTCGTTATCGGAGTCCAGGTGCCGGCTGATGGTATAGCGCAAAAAAGCGGAATCATCGACTACTAATACCCGGACCGGTTCTCCATTCATCTTTCTATCCCGTAGTCAGTTTGTGCCAGTACATGCTGAAGGGTGTCTATCACCCGGCTGGGGTCAACCGGTTTAACCAGATAATCCCTGGCCCCAAGCTGAATCGCCTGGAGGGCCAGTGCTTCCTGGCCTACGGCGGTCAGCATAATGACTCTTGCCTGCGGGTCCTGCTGACGAATCACCTGCAGGGCTTCCAGGCCGTCCATCTGCGGCATGGTGATGTCCATCAACACCACGTCGGGCCGGTCCAAACAGTAGGTGTGGACAGCCTCCGCCCCATTGGCAGCTTCCAGCACCTCGAAGCCGTATCGGGAAAGCAGTTTTGCCAGCCGAAGACGCATAAATTGGGCGTCATCTGCAATCAGCACCCGTGGCATAGGTTGCTCCTGAAGATGTTTTTTCGGTTCGCTTCACTATCTTCTATTATCGACAATTGTTTCCGGTTTTCCATAAAGAAAGCGTAAAGATTTTACAACCGGGCGATAACAAGCTGAAGTTTTTTAACAATATTAATACCCAGACTTGCATTATCCTGAATAATGTGGTATATTTACAATACACTATATCTTGTGTAGAATTAATGTTCGACGCGATATACTGGAGGCCATCATGGCGAAAAATCACCAAATTGCCGTCCGCTCGCACAAGCAGGAAGTGGAGTGGCTTCGGTCGCTGGGGAAAGGCAATCTGACCAACGGGGTAAAAAGCCTGATTCAGCGCGACGCCGACGGATACGCCCGGAAAAACAATGCCGCGCTGGCCACAAAAAAGAAGTAGCCGGCCTCCTTCCCCTGGTCAACCGGGCTGGCAACCGGTTTGAAATATTGTTGATGATGAAAACAAGGCGTCAAGACATTTTTGCCCGGCTGATTGCCGGGCAAAAGTGCCCTGACGCCTTGCTGTTTTTTGGCAGTCGGCTGTTTTGAAGCTAAATCAGGAACCGCAGACGGGCCATAAAATCGCCAACCTGGGCCAGCTTTTGGGCGCTGGCCTCATCTCCGGCGGCCCGAAACTGCTCCACCACGGTTTCCAGTTCGGCAAAGAATACGCCGTCGCACTGGCTGATGTGGTCACCAATCACCTGCTGAAGCTCGGACCGGTCTTTGGCCTGAACGATTTTTTTGATTAAATCCCGCGCCTGCTGGTGGGTCATCATTATTTTTCAACTCCTCAACTTGGGGCAAAGATACTTACCAACCCCGGTAAAAGACATCATCAGGACTTACGCAGTTTTAACCGCCGAGGACGCAGAGGCCGCGGAGAATGGTAGGGGAGTATGGTTCGTAGCCCCGGCATCCCTATGCCGGGGCATA
>RFJV01000629.1 GCA_003694775.1 Chloroflexota bacterium
ATCAACAGCTTGTTACCGCGTCACCGGGGCAGGCTGTTTTCTGTCATAGAGGGCAAGCGCAGGCAACCGACCGGTTTATGGAGAAGACAGCGATGAATACAGAACAGCTCTGGGAAACAGCGCTGAGCCATCTGCAGAACCAGATGACCCAGGCTACATTCGATACGTGGATAAAGGATACCCGTGCCGTTGCCAACGAAGACGGCACCCTCGTTATCGCCACCAAAAATGCTTACGCCAAAGACTGGCTGGAAAACCGGCTGTATGCCACCATTCACCGCACCGTATCCAACGTTCTGGGACAGCCAGTTGTCCTGAAATTTATTGTTGACACCGGCCCGGAACCGGTACCGGCTCACCCGCCGGAGCCGGGTCCCGCACCGGCCAATCCCGCGCCTATCAAAAACGGACCGGATTACTACAAGAACGGCTCCGGGGATGTCCGTCCCACCCTGAATCCCAAGTACACGTTTGAACAGTTCATCGTCGGCGCGTCGAACCGGCTGGCGCATGCCGCCTCGCTGGCGGTGGCAGAACGCCCTGCCGAAGCCTACAATCCGCTGTTTCTCTACGGCGGCGTAGGTTTGGGCAAGACGCACCTTCTGCAAGCCATTGCCCACTATGCCCTGGATACCGGTTACCGGGTCATTTACACCACCTCGGAAATGTTCACCAACGACCTGATTAACGCCATCCGCACCCAGTCCACAGAAGAATTTCGCGACAAATACCGCAAAGCCGACTTTCTGCTGATTGACGACATCCAGTTCATTGCCGGCAAGGAAAGCACCCAGGAAGAGTTTTTCCATACCTTCAATACCCTGCACTCTTCCGGAGCGCAAATTGTACTCTCCAGCGACCGCCCCCCCAAAGCCATCACCACTCTGGAAGAGCGGCTCCGCTCCCGCTTTGAATGGGGTCTCCTGGCCGACGTTCAGCCGCCGGACCTGGAAACCCGCATCGCCATTCTGCGGTTCAAGGCAGAACAGCAAAGCACCCGCCTTCCCGGCGACGTGGTGGAATTTATTGCCCGCCGCGCCCAGAGCAACATCCGCGAGCTGGAAGGCGCGCTGAACAAAGTCATTGCCTATGCCGCGATGACCCGCCAGCCCATCACCATGGAGCTGGCAGAGCACGCCCTGCAGGACATTGTCTCCCGCCGCACCGAACTGACGGTAGAGCAGATTGTCGAAGTGGTGGCCCGGTACTACGGCCTGGACAAATCGGTGCTGATAGGCCGCGGACGTACCAAAGACGTGGCCTTTGCCCGGCAGATGGCGATGTACCTGGCCCGCGAAGAAACCGATGCCTCCCTGCCCCAGATTGGCGACACCCTGGGCGGCCGCGACCATACTACCATCATGCACGGCTGGGAAAAGATTGCCTCCCTGATTGAGCAGGACGACCGCATTCGGCGGGAGATGCTGGCGATTCGCGAAGAAATTTACACCCGCCGGAGAGGATAGGCCAGGCGAGAGAAGCCCTGATATACCGACCGATGGTTGCACGAAGACGGTTGTTTGCCGAAACTCTGCTCCCAAGATAGAATCTTAGATATAGAATTCTGTTATGATGAACAGTTCTGTAGGGTAGCCAGATGAACCAGGTCTTCCAGGTATCGTTAGATGAACGAGGACGCATTCTCATCCCAGCACCTATACGCGAACGCCTTCAGCTGGCGCCAGGGATGACTTTAGTGGTCGAAAAAGGCGAACGAGGTGGCGTGCGTCTGCGTCCGCAGTCAGAGCAGACCACCCTGGTCGAGAAAGACGGCCTGTTAGTCGCCAGAGTCACTGCTGTCGACAGCTTAACCAACATTACCCGCCATGAGCGCGACCGGCGTGTCTTTGACTTACTGCAGAGAGCAGGCCTGTGAGAATTTTACTGGACACCTCGGTTTTGGTGGCCGCGATGGTTGAAGCTCACCCCGCCCATGAGCAGGCTTTTCCCTGGCTCAAACGGGTGACCAGTGGTCCAGACACCGGGTTTGTGGCCGCCCATTCCCTGGCAGAACTTTACGCCATTCTCACCACCTTGCCCGTTCAGCCCCGCATTTCCCCGACCGACGCCCTGGAACTGCTCAAACACAATATCATCGATACCCTAAAAGTGGTGTTTTTATCCGACCACGATTACATAGAAGTCATCGAACATCTATCCACGCTTGGCGTTGTCGGCGGCTCGACCTATGATGCCTTAATCCTGCGCACGGCTGTGAATACGAACGTTGAGCAAGTGGTGACCCTTAATGAAAAGGATTTTCGCAGAGTGTACCCGGAGCTGGCTGACAGAATTATCTCACCATAGGCTCATAGAGTACCCCAGCAGTAGGTGTATTTCAATTTTATGGTTCGTAGCCAGGGCATCCCCATACCGGGGCATAGGAATGCCCCGGCTACCACAAAACGGAAATACACCTCCAGACCTCCAGCGGCACATCGACAGGACCAAAAACAGTAAAAAAGGGGCGACCGGAAGGTCGCCCCTTTTTTACTGCCGCCGAATGAGTGAACGGCAGGTCATTTCTGCCGGCTGTTCCAGCCCCATCAGCTCCAGCACAGTGGGCGCTACGTTGCCCAGCACCCCATTTGCCAGCCGCCAGTCCGGCTTCTGCTGGGCCACATATACAAACGGCACCAGGTTGGTGGTATGGGCCGTATGCGGCTTGCCGGTATCGTAATCCAGCATCTGGTCGGAATTGCCGTGGTCGGCAGTGACCAGTGCCGCGCCTCCCATACTGACCGTCGCCTCGACCACCTGGCGAACGCAGTCATCCACGGTTTCCACGGCAATCATGGCCTTGTCCAGAAAACCGGTATGGCCGACCATGTCGGGATTGGCAAAATTCACCAGCACAAAATCGTACTGCCCGGACTTGATGGCCTTAACTACTGCCTCGGTAATGCCGCGGGCGCTCATCTCCGGCTGTAAATCGTAGGTCGCCACTTTGGGCGAAGGGACCAGCACCCGGTCTTCGCCCGCAAACGGTTCTTCCCGCCCCCCGTTGAAGAAGTAGGTCACGTGGGCGTATTTTTCGGTTTCGGCACAGTGGAACTGCTTTTTACCGTACTTCGACAGGGTTTCGGCCAGGCCGTTGGTTGGTTCCGGCACAGAAAAGGCAAACGGCGGGGTCTGGTTGTCGTAATAATGCATAAACGTAACCATCTTCAGGTTGCGCCGCATTCCGCCCGGACGCTCAAAGCCGGAAAAGTCCGGTTCAATCAGGGCCTGGGTAAGCTGGCGGGCGCGGTCGGCGCGGAAGTTGAAGAAAATCACCGCATCCCCATCGTTTATCGTCGCCACCGGCTGGCCGTTCTGGTCGACCAGCACCACCGGAATAACGAACTCATCGCTCACATCCTCGGCATAGGAAGCCTGAATGGCTTCCGCGGCTGAGGTGGCCGTTTTCCCCTGACCGTAAACAATGGCATCGTAGCCGAGTTTGGTGCGCTCCCAGCGTTTATCCCGGTCCATCGAGTAGTAGCGACCGGCAATGGTGGCAATCTGCCCGCAACCGATGCGCTTGATTTGCGCCTCCAACTGCTCCAGGTAGCCGGCCCCACTGCGAGGCGGAGTATCGCGGCCATCCAGCAAGGCGTGGATGTAGACCCGCTCCAGCCCTTTCCGCTTTGCCAGCCGGAGCAGGGCATACAGATGCTCCTGGTGGCTGTGCACGCCGCCATCGGACAGCAGGCCAATCAGGTGCAGGCTGGTGTTGTTCTGCAGGGCGTGGTCAATGGCTTCGTTCAGGGCCGGATTTTCGTCGAATTCGCCGGTCTCAATGAGCTGGTTGATGTAGGTCAGGTCCTGGGGGACAATCCGGCCCGCGCCCAGATTCATATGCCCGACTTCCGAATTGCCCATCTGGCCTACCGGCAAACCGACTGCGGTCCCGGAGGCTTCCAGCACCGCGCTGGGCCAGTTGTTCCAGATGTAATCGAAAAACGGCGTGTCGGCCAGAGCGATAGCATTGTAATCCTTGCGGGGATTCAATCCCCAGCCATCCATAATAATGAGTGTAACAAGCATTGTTCCATCCCTTCACTGAAAATTTTACCGTAGCCGAATCGCCCTTGATGCCGCTACTTGTGAATTTTACCACATCATACCGCAAACCCGGCAAACAAGAAAATTTCAGGCCGGAAAAAACAAGGGAAGCCGGATTGGCTTCCCTTGCCTCGCTTGCGGCTGTGAATCCGCAGGGATTATGCGGCGCTTTCGGTCCCCTTGGGGGTGGCGAGCATCTTTTCGGTGGCCTTGTCGAAGATGTGCACCTTTTCGGAGTTGAACGCCATCTTGACCTTGTCGCCGGGGCGCAGGTGGGCACGCGGGTCAACGCGGGCGATGAAGCTTTCTTCCTTTTCGGTGAGCAGGTAGACGAAGATTTCGTTCCCCATCAGCTCGGTCACGTCGACCGTGGCCTCGATGAGCTGTTCCTTCACGCCGGCGGGAATGTACTGCGGGTGATGGATGTCTTCGGGGCGCACGCCAAAGATAACCTCACGGCCAATATTTTCCGCGCCGAGCTGTTCCACTTCGTTCTGCGGCAGGCGGATGCGCACCCCACCGGAATCGACGTACATTTCTTCCAGCGTACCGGTGATGGTGCCGGAGAAGAAGTTCATCGCCGGGGAGCCGATGAAGCCGGCCACAAACACGTTGCCCGGATGGTCGTACAGGTGCTGGGGAGTATTGACCTGCTGTAAGACCCCATCCCGCAGAACGGCAATGCGGTCGGCCATGGTCAAGGCTTCCACCTGGTCGTGGGTAACGTAGATAAAGGTGGTTCCCAGGCGCTGGTGGAGCTTGGAAATTTCGGCGCGAGTCTGCACGCGCAGTTTGGCGTCCAGGTTCGACAGAGGCTCGTCGAAGAGGAAAACGGCAGGGTCGCGCACAATGGCCCGGCCCAGAGCCACACGCTGGCGCTGACCACCGGACATCTGCTTGGGTTTGCGGTCCAACAGCTGGGTAATGCCCAGAATCTTGGCCGCTTCCTGCACGCGGCGCTCAATCTCATCCTTGGGGGTCTTGCGCAGTTTCAGGCCAAAGGCCATGTTGTCGTACACGGTCATATGGGGGTAGAGGGCGTAGCTCTGGAACACCATGGCGATGTCCCGGTCTTTGGGCGGCACATCGTTGACGATGCGGTCACCAATCCAGATGTTGCCCTTGGTAATTTCTTCCAGGCCGGCCAGACAGCGCAGGGCCGTGGATTTGCCGCACCCGGACGGGCCAACCAGGACCAAAAACTCCTTATCCGGAATTTCCAGGGTCAGATTGTTGACGCCGATGACGTCGCCCCAGGCTTTGGTGACATTTTCGTAGAAGACTCGTGCCATTTTCTACTCCTTTTTGGTGATGATGGGTGAATTTTTATAACCATAAAGCCAGGTCGCTGGATTGGCGAATCACCAGCGATGGCTCAATGACCTCGCGAAAATCGGCCACCGGTTCCCCTTTGATAAAGGCGACCAGCTTGGTGCAGGCTTTCTGGCCGATGGTGTAGGTAGGCCGGTGGATGGTGGTCAGCGGCGGCTGGGAGTACTCCGACAGCAGGCTGTCGCCGTAGCCGGTGACCACCAGGTCGTTGCCAATCTGGAAGCCCTGGTCCTGGGCCGCGGCCATCGCACCCAGGGCGATGATGTCGTCCGCGGTCACAATGGCGGTAGGCGTGTCGGGCCGGCTGAGCAGGGTTTGGGCGGCCCGGTAGCCCTCTTTCTGGCTGAAGTCGGCCTCAATGATGAAATCTTCCTGCACCGGCAGACCGGCCCGGTGCAGGGCATCCCGAAAGCCGATGTAAAAGTTGGTTGAAAAGACCAGTTCCCTGGGAGTGTTGATGAGGGCAATTTTTTCATGGCCCAACTGCACCAGGTGTTCAACCACCAGACGCGCCCCAAAGCCGGCATCATCGGTTACACAGGGCACTTCCTGGGCCGGGTTGCAGTCTCCAATGACCACAAAAGGGAACTCTTTTTCATACAGAACCGCCACTCGCTCGTCGTTCCAGCGCGGGCGGGTCACCACCATGCCATCGATACGCCGGCCGTTCATCAGCCGGGTGTAGGCCTGGATTTCGGCGGGGCCGGGCACACAGGTGGATACCAGCAGGTCAAAACCGTGCTGGCCGGCTTCGTTGGCAATGCCGGCCAGCAGTTCGCTGAAGTAAGGGTCAAAGGATTTGGGCGAAAAAACCGGTAAAATCAGGCCCAACGTATCGGTAGACTGCTTGCGCAGTCGCTGGGCCATAGGGTTGGGGATGTAGCCCATTTCGCGGGCCACCTGCTTGATGTAGGCGCGCGTCTCTTCGCCGATATCGTCGTGGTCGTTCAGGGCGCGGGAGACCGCGGCCACCGATTTGCCGACCACCTCGGCGATGTCTTTCAGGGTAACGTCGCCCCGTATTTTTTTGACCCGCTCAGGCCCGGTTTGCCGCATGCGCCCCTCACTAAAACCTTTCAGTTGGCCTGCATTATAAACTAAAAGGTTTAAGCTGTCAAGTCGCTAAAAATAAAAAACCCGGCAAAAAACCGGGTTTTTTGTTTTCAAACACTATCTATTTGGTCTGTCAAACCTGTTGTTTTCCAAGAGTGATGTGGTGGCTGGCCGGAAACCATTTGATAGCCGTTTTCGCCAGCCGAGCGTAGGTTCAAAGGTCTTCCGTTGACCTTACCCTCTCCGTTGACGGTTTCCAGCTAGCCTCTGCAGTTCCCAATCTGGCACCTCGATAGGGACCTCCTTTCGGCTATTCAGAACTACCGGTTAGTTCTGTTACCGGAATCATACCACCATCAGGGAAAAGAGTCAAGAGTTTTTTGAGCCAGTAATCCCTACGTTTTCTATACGATTGTTTATGTTAATGTCCCTATCCCCCTGGGTGTATTTCATTTTTGAGGCGAATGTAACTGCTCAGCCGTCCGCGAATTTTTCACGAATACACGAATTTACGAATGGACGTAAAACGTA
>RFJV01000630.1 GCA_003694775.1 Chloroflexota bacterium
CAATACCAGGCAGGTCGCCCCAAAAGCCAATACCAACGCGCACTCCTCCGATGACCATGCGGTGCATCACCGGTATTTCCATACACCGGTGGGGGTCGGCCTTGGGAGCTTTGAGCGTTTCACGGATTAGCTGTATTATTCCCCAGCAACTGCTTCAAGGCCTCTACAGACGGCACTTTCCCCACCACCTTCACCTGGCCGTCTACGACCAGGGCGGGGGTCGCCATCACACCAAACTGGATAATCTCGTTGATGTCGGTCACTTTTTCCAGTTCATAATCAATACCCAACGCCTGTGCCGCGGTAACGGTCAGCTTTTCCAGCCGCTGGCAGTTGGGGCAACCTGTTCCCAGAATCTGGATTTTTCTGGTCATTTCGATGTCCTCCGGTAAAAATATGGCCTTGCCGGACAACTGTTAGCAGTTGTCCGGCAAGTTATGGTTTGCTTAAGCAAAAAACGCACCAAAAATCATCCCACTGATGGTTGCCATCACCACCACCAGGGAGACGAACACGACCGTCTTTTTGGTGCCCAGTACACTGCGGATGACCAGCATATTCGGCAGGCTGAGTGCAGGACCGGCCAGCAAGAGCGCCAGTGCCGGTCCCTGCCCCATACCGTTCCCCAGCAGGCCCTGCAGGATGGGCACTTCGGTCAGGGTGGCAAAGTACATAAACGCGCCCACAAACGAGGCCACGAAGTTCGACAGCAGAGAGTTGCCGCCCACCGCCCAGTACACCCACCCGGAGGGGATGAGACCTTCGTGACCGGGCCGGCCCAGCAGAAAGCCGGAAATCAGCACGCCGTAGAACAGGAGCGGCAAAATCTGTTTGGCAAAGCCCCAGGTCTGCCGCCACCACTCAGCCAGTTCATCTTCTGCCGCGGCCTCTTCGTCCTCGTGGGGCCGGTTGATGAGCAGAGCCAGCCCCACCACGCCGACCACAAACGGCACGGTCGGTTCGTGGGGCACCAACACCGCGGCCAGGGCGGTCAGCACCACTACGGTGGCCATTTCTGCCAACCGCACACCGAACCAACGCACCAGTATCGCCGCCAGCACCAGCCCGGACAAACTGACCACCGTCCAGCGGTTAGCGTAGATGGCGGCCCACAGCGTCCCGCTTTCCTGCGGCTTACCCCAGTTGGCAAAGACCAGGATTAACACCATCATCGCGAAGTACACCGCATTTTGCCACAGGGGACGCTTCACTTCCGGCTCCGGAAGCTGGGCCTGGGCGCGGCTCTTGGCCTGTTCTTCCTGGCGGAAAATCAGATGCATCATCCCGCCAATGACCACGCTGAACAGAATCGCGCCCACGGCGCGGGCCACGCCCAGCCTGACCCCCAGCACGCTGGCGGTCAGCACAATCGCCAGCACGTTGATGGCCGGGCCGGAGTAGAGAAAGGCCACCGCGGGGCCAAGTCCGGCCCCCATCCGGTAGATACCGGCAAAGAGCGGCAGAACGGTACAGGAACAAACGGCCAGAATGGTGCCGGACACCGAGGCCACGCCGTAGGCCAGCACCTTGGGGGCATTCGCGCCCAGGTACTTCATCACCGAGGCCTGACTGACAAAAACGGCAATGCCGCCGGCAATGAAAAAGGCCGGCACCAGACACAGCAGGACGTGCTCCTGAGCGTACCAGCGGGCCAGATGCAGAGCCTCCATCACCGCGTTATCAAATCTCTGGTTGCCCACCGGCAGATTGTAGACAATCAAAAACCCGCCAATCAGAACAGCCAGCCATTTCCAATCTTGCTTCCAATGGGCCAGCCGCCGGCCCAGACCGGCCAGGCCGGTCACCGGTACAGCCGGCGACCGGGCCGTGTCGTATCCGGCGGGAGAATTGGATACTGCTTTCATTGGTAAGACCCTCCTGTAAAAATAGCGTTGGGGTAGGGCGACATTAATGTCGCCCTACCTTTTTAGAAATAAATAAAGGCGGAAGGGGAAAGGGCGGGGGAGGCCCCCAATCTCCAATCCCCAATCTCTCCAGAAGGGTCAAAACGGGGGTGGTCGCCGGACACCCGACGCCCTGCCGCACAGGCACTTTTTGGCCGGCGGGGTAGAGCGACAGCATTGACAGCACATAGCCAGTTCCGTCCCCTCAGGCCGTGACCAGCGCGTCGGCCAGCCACTGCTTTATCTGGCTGACCGCGGGAATTTTGCCACTGCTGACCACCTTTTCGTTGACCACCAGGGCCGGGGTAAACATCACCCCGTAGCGGGCAAACTCCTGCACGTCGGTCACTTTCTGGATGACCGCGTCCAGGTCTTCATCCCGCTCCTCGGCCAGCAGTTCCAGGGCTTCGCCAGCTCTTTGGGCCAGCAGTTCACAATTCTTGCAACCGGAACCCAAAACTTTAAGGATGAGCATTTTCAGTACCTCCAGATTTGTGAGAAAGTTTTTGACAGTTGATGCACACATCGGTAGGACGGTTGGTCCAGTATTCCAGCCCGCAGATGGGGCAAACAACCTGCCGGAGTTTTCCCCGCCGGGAACGAGATACGGGGCGAAGCTCCGGCGGCAGGTCGGCAAACGGGTCTGCACCCCCACAGCAGGACGGGGGTCGAGATGGAGATGGTTTCTGTCCGGTCATTGTTTCCTCCCTATTGGTCAGTCCCCGGTATGCAGTCAGGTTTAAAAATCAGAGAAATTTCGCCTACCGTCTGCTGGCCTTCCGGGCCGCACAGCTGGCGCTCCCGGATGCGGGAGGGGTCCAGAAAAGCGGCAAACCAGTCCTGCCAGCGGGCCACCGCCTCCTGGTCTACAGTGTAATAAATCCACCGACCGTCGATGGCATCGCGGCGGCTGAACACCAGCCCGGCTTTACGCAGAACCCGCAGGTGATGCGACAGCAGGTTCGCCGGCAGGCCCAGCCGTTCGGTCAGCTCGCAGTTGCAAGACGTGCCTTCCATTAACACGTCCAGAATCCGCAGGCGGTTGGGGTCGGACAGGGCTTTCAAGACCGCGGCCGCTTCGTCAAAAGATGGGGATTGGTTCATAGTTCACCGGCCAAAAATATTTCTACAATCATTGAATTATCTTACCGGAATTATACGCCTGTTTGCCCCTGCCGGATAGTGACAAATGTCACGATGTACGGGTGACATTCGTCACATTATTTCAATGATAATTGAAGTATTTATGAGGGCACAGCACAGTAGGGGCGAACGGCCGTTCGCCCTGCAGAAACCGTATTTTCAGGGTGGCAACGTGGGGCTTAACCGAATCCCAGTCCGCGCTCTTTGAGGCTGACAAATCGGTTGCGTCCGATTATCAGGTGGTCGAGCAGTTCAATGCCCAGCAGTTTTCCGGCCTGAACCAGCGACCGGGTAATCTGGACATCTTCCGGCGAGGGGGTCGGGTCGCCGGAGGGGTGGTTGTGGGCCACAATCAGGGCCACGGCGTTGGCCCGGACGGCGTCGCGAAAGATTTCGGCGGGGCGGATGATGGCAGAGTTGGCGTTGCCCTGGTAGACCTTTTCGCTCCGCAGGACCCGGTTTTTGGTATCCAGCAGAAGGGTGCGGACGTGCTCCTGCTCCAGGTGGGCCATTTCCGGCAGAAGCAGATTGGCCGCGTCTGCGGGGCAGGTAATCTGGGGACGGGCATCCGCGGAAACGGCCAATAAACGACGGCCCAGCTCCAATGCCGCCTTGAGCTGGGCCGTTTTGGCGATACCCATTCCTTTCACCCCGGCCAGTTCGTCGAAGCTGGCCCGGGCCAGGCCGTCCAGGCCGTTGAATTGGCGAAGCAGGCGGGTGCTGAAGGCAATCACATTTTCACCCGGCAGGCCGACGCGCAGGAGAATTGCCAGCAGTTCGGCGTTCGACAGAGCCGCCGCGCCGCAGTGCATCAGCCGTTCGCGGGGGCGTTCGTCCTCCGGAAAGTCGTGAATGGTCAGACGATAACCAGGAGCGGGTTCGGTCGTCATCGGAACATTCCTCGGATTGGCAAGCCGCGGCCTTCGGCAGGTCCGCCGGCCCGAAGTATCAGTAAATATGCGCTTCCAGGCAGGTCACGCCGTCGGGGCCAACCACGGCCCGGTGACGGATGCCGCTGGGCAGTTCCAGCCGGTCGCCCGGCTTCAGGTTGAAGGTCTGTTGATGGGTGGGCAGGTCGAACTTGATATTGCCCTCTACAACGTACAGGATTTTGTGGAAGCTGTGGGTATGCCCCTCATACACCGCGCCCGGCCCGTTAGACCAGCGGTACACCCGCAGGTCCTGTTTTTCCAGCTCCTGCTGAAGCTGTTCCTCCGAGGGCGGGGTGTCTTTTGTCCAGGGAATGACTTTTAACTCCATAGATTTCTCCTTATAGTTAATGAGTTGGGGAGTTGGAGAGTTTGCGAAACGTTTACTATTCTACCCGCAGACCGGCCTCTCGTCAATGTGAGAAGGGGCGCAACCGGCTTTGACAGAACCTGCCGGAGCAGATATACTTGCCCTGCTGTCGTGGTGCTGTTGGGCCGCGGCAGTAATCCACCCAACTACCACCGAGGAACCTGTCGATGAGTGTTGCAGACGACCTGAAGCTGATTATGGACAAAATTCCGGAGGCCCTGGTGCCGGAAAAAGCCGCCGGGCTGACGGCTATCATTCAACTGAACCTGGACGGTGACGGCGGAGGCCGCTGGTATTTCCGGCTGGACAACGGGCAGATTACCGTCCATACCGGCGAGGCCGACCGCCCCAACCTGACCCTGAGCATGCTGGCCCGCGACTACGTGGCCCTGTCGCTGGGGCAGGCCAGCCCGATGGGCCTGTTTATGGGCGGCAAAATCAAGGTGCAGGGAGACCTGAGTCTGGCGATGAAATTCCCGGAGCTGTTCGACCGCGACCGGGTCAGCGATTGAGCACTGACCGTCTGCCCAGCTTCAGCGTGAGCCGGCGGCGCATAATGCTGAACTGGGTATCCATATAGGTATACAGAAACCAGACCAGCCCCAGTCCGAACAGCAAGCCGGTGACGGTCCGCAGAAGCCAGTTTAAACTGCCAAAAGTAGAGCCGGTATAGAACCAGTCCGGGAATACACCGCCGGTCAGCCAGACGGCCCAGGCATTGGTCTGGCGGAAGGTCAGTCCCCGCGTTTCCGCGTACAGATGGCTGAACCCATCGACCAGCAGGGGCAGGGCCATCAGCAAAAACGGCCCCGGCCCCAGCCGTGGACGTCCCCGGCGCAGTCCCCACAGCAGGCCGCCGAAAAAGATAGCGGTAAAAATTGCCAGCATGCGGTGGTTGAGCGCGGTCTTGTAGCCAATTTGGGCATTGCCCACAAAAGCCCGCAGGTTGTGCGGGTCTGCTCCCCAGGACAGGATTTGCTCCAGAGAATAGGTCCGCACCATCCCCTCCTGCCCAAAGAGGAAATAGGAACGGTGGGGCAGTTGGTGGTC
>RFJV01000631.1 GCA_003694775.1 Chloroflexota bacterium
CCGCCAACCCGGCCTCCCGAATTTTCGTCCCTTTCCCCTCGATGTTATAATAACGCCGGTAAGCCCCGCAGAATGCCTGGAGGATGAAATGGACTTAACCCAAACAGCCCACCGCATCGCGGCGATGGCGCTTCTGGTGGTGATGGCCTGGACGGTCGTCGCCTGCCGTGATTCTGCGCCTGCCCCAACCCCAACGCCGGAACTGGAGGTGGTGGTCTTTGCCACGGTGGCCCCCACCCCAACCATGCCGCCGACCCCCACTCCTTCACCAACGCCCCAACCCAGCCCAACCCCAACGCCCGCTACCGCCGTGTCTGACGCGCCGCCGGCGATTCCCGCCTCCCAGCGTGTCTCCTCGCCGGACAACCGCGCCCCCAACGAAAACCCGCTCACCGGCCTGCCGGTCGACGACCCGGCGGTGCTCCACCGCCGCCCGCTGATGGTCCGCATCGGCAACGACCCCATCGCCCGCCCGCAGGTCGGGCTGGACCAGGCCGAGATAGTCTACGAGGAGCTGGTGGAATGGGGCATCACCCGCTTTACCGCCATTTTCCTCAGCCAGACTCCGGAGGTCATTGCCCCCATTCGCTCGGCCCGGCTCATTAACCTGTACCTGACCCCCCAATACCAGGGCGTTCTGGCAAATTCCGGCGCTTCCGACCCGGTTCGCTGGGAGCTGTCGCAGAGCGACATCATCAACCTGGACGAATTTTTCATCCCCGACCCGTTCTTTTACCGCGAAAATGAGGGTTGGGCGACCCGCCTGGCCCTGAACGCACAGGCGGCCCGCGACTACCTTCAGCGGGAAGGTCTGGAGGCCGACGTGTCCCTGCGCGGCTTCTATTTCAACCCTGCACCCGACGTATCTGCCTTCCCTCCGGAAGCCATCGCTCCGGCAAAGGACATCTACATTCCCTACCCGCCGCAAACCAGCGATGCCCGCTGGGTGTACGACGACACTCAGGGGCTTTACCTCCGCTACACCCAGGGCGAACCGATGACCAACCCCGATGGCGAGCAGTTGACCGCGGCCAATGTCATTATCTATTTTGCCGAGCACCAGGCCACCGACATTGTGGAAGACATCAACGGGGCCACTTCAATCCGCATTCTGATGAACGGCCAGGGAACCGCCTGGGTGCTCCGGGACGGGGGAATCCTCAAGGGCAACTGGGAAACCGATGGCTCTCAAACCCCACGCTTTTTCTTTAACAATGGTCAGGATATTCCCCTCAAGCCCGGCAACACCTGGATAGAGGTGGTGCCTCTGGAATACACCATCACCATCGACGGGCAGGAGCATACCCGCCTGGAGGGTTCCGGCCAGTGACCCCCGCGGTGACGGCCCAATCTATCGCCGCGCCGCTGGCGGAAGCCCTGGCGGCGCGGCCATTCCGGGGCCGGGTGCTGGGGGTTTTTCGCCGGGCCTGCAATCTGGTTGACCCGCAGGGGCGGGTGGTGGCCCTGGTTCTGCCGGAGGTGGGCAACGGACCGTTTGCCGCGGTACTGTCTGCCGGCGTGGGACTGTTCGACACCCTGTCGCCGGGAATGGCGGCGTACGGCAACGCCCGGCAGATAAGGGTTGGTCCTCTGCACATCGCCCTGGATGAAGCCGTCCGGTGGACCCCGCGCCTGCCCTTGCCGGCCCATCCGCTGAACATCTCTCTGATTCTGCCTCTGCTGGAGGATTATGCAGACTGGCCGCGCCCCGATTCTGAGGCGGCGATGGCCCGCCAGATGGGGGAGCAGGCCGGAGAGGCCGCGGCCCGCTTGTCCCGCAGTCTGGCGACCCGCACACCCGGCGACGCGCTGGCCGAAGCCGCGGCCCGGCTGGCCGGTCTGGGCAACGGCCTCACCCCCGCGGGCGACGATTTTCTGCTGGGGGTGATGGCCGCGCTGTGGCTGGTCGGCAAGGGACACCTGGTGCCGGCCATTGTGGCCGCGTCCGCGCCCCGAACCACCGCTTTGAGCCGGGCCTTTCTGGAGGCCGCCGGGCGCGGGGAGTTTATCGAGCCGTGGCACCGCCTGGTCCGGGCATGGCAGGCAGAAAATTTACCGGAACTGGCCGCCGCGGTAGAAAAAGTAGCCGATTTCGGTGCTTCTTCGGGCCGCGACGCGCTGGCCGGGTTTGCCCGGACTTTGCAGGCCGGGCAGGAGAGGTGAAGCCAGCCATCCCCCTGGCGGCTGCTTGCAACCTTGCCACCTGCCACCTGCTCCCCTGCCACCTTGCTGCTTTGCTACTTTGCTACCTTGCTACTTTGCTACCCTGCAACCTGAAAAATAATTGCCCCACACCCGAATGCATGCTATAATCTGGCAACTTCAAAGACAGACAGCCCGGGACTCATTGGGGACACGCCGGGAGTAAAGATTCCTCGACTGGTCTGATGCTTTGCCCGTGCTGAGACAACCATATCCAAAAACGGCGGCAGGCAACCTTGTTGCCGGCTTGCCTAATTTGCGTTTGAGTGTAAAATTTGCACAAATTTTTGAACGATGCTGTTCGGCAGTTGAAAAGCTGTTGTGGTTCCGGCTTTCCGGTAGAGGCGGTGTATTCTGAACTTCGACCCGCAGTTTGGGGAAGCGACGGCCAAACCAGGTAGAAGAATGCCCCGCCTCTGCTGGTCGAAAGGCGTGACCCACAGCCACCATACCAACAGGTCAGGGAGAAGAGAATGGAACTTGCAACCAACCTGCTCTTTTACATCATCGTACCGATAGCTGTTGGTTACATCTTCCGGCAGATTACCACGGAAGACGGAATGCCGCGCGTCCCCTGGTACATCACCGGGCTGGTCATCGGCGTGGTGTGCGGAATTGGCAATGCCATCCTGGTCAGCAGTGGGTTGCTGTTTGGCAGTGGCTTCCACCTGGATGAGGTGCTGGGGCCGTTTATGGGTGGGCTTGGCACCGGCCTTTTTATCGGCATCCCCAACGGCCTGATTACCGGGTACGATATGTCGCGGCGGCGGTTTACCATTATCGACGGCTGGCTGTTGGTCTTTAAGATACTGATTCTTTTTGTGGTGATTGGCGGTACTGTCTCTTCGCTGGCCGCGCCCAAGTACAGCGGGGAGCAGTGGCTGGACTTCTTTGTCTTTGGTCTGGCCCAGGGTGGGATTTATGCTCTGATTGCGCTGGGCTACACCCTGGTGTACGGTATCCTCTTTATGATTAACTTTGCCCACGGCGAAGTGTTTATGAGCGGGGCCTTTACCGCCTTCTTTGTGGCCCAGGCAATGGCCACGCCGCCGGCTAAAGGGGAACCGGCCTTCCTGGATGTCTATCCCTTCTTTGGTCTGATTATTGTGATGCTGGTGGCAATGGTGACCTCCACGGTGGTCGCCGTTACTCTGGAGCGGGTGGCCTACCGGCCTCTGCGCCGGGCGCCCCGTCTGGTGCCGCTGATTACCGCCATTGGGGCGTCTTTCTTTTTACAGTATACCTTCCGCGGTCTGTACGGCTCTGGGGTGGAAGCCTACCCGGAAATCCCCTCGCTCAAGGGCAGTCTTCTGTTGGGCGATTTTTTGTTAGGCGTAGCGATACTCATCATCGCCGTGGTGATTGGCTGGCTGATGGTGCCGCTCTACCGCCGGCTGAAGAAGCAGTGGGAAAATACCCCCTCTCTGCGCTGGGCGCCCTTCCCGGTGACGCTGGTCATCCTCTTGCTGGTTCTTTATTTCGTGACCATCCCCCTGCAGGGCGTATTGATAAATGCGGTCGACGGGATGGTCACCCTGTCGCCGGAGACGATGCAGAAGCTGGACATCACCGTAGCCAGCGAGTATCCCTTGCCGGCTACCCGTATCCAGGCGGTGGTGATTGTGGCCTCTATCTTGCTGATGGTGGGACTGTACTACATTGTCCATTACACCAAGCTGGGTAAGGCCATGCGGGCGGTGGCCGAGGATAAGGATGTGGCCGCGCTGATGGGCATTGACGTGGACCGCATCATCACTATGACCTTTGCCCTGGGGGCCGTTCTGGCCGGCGCGGCGGGTGTTCTCTACGCCCTGATTTTCCGGCAGGTTCACTTCTTCATGGGCTTCATTCCCGGTCTGAAGGCCTTTACTGCGGCAGTGCTGGGAGGGATTGGCAATATTCCCGGCGCTATGCTCGGCGGGTTCTTTTTGGGGGTGTTCGAATCATTGGGGCCCAGCCTGTTTCTGGAAGGGTTGGGTATTCCGGCGCCGTACCAGCTTAAGGACGCTATCGCCTTTACCATGCTGGTGCTGGTGCTGATTTTCCGCCCGACCGGTATTATGGGCGTAGAACTGAGCAAGAAGAAAGCTTAAGGGGACTTGGCTTATGTCTGCAGCAACCAGGAAGCAAGTGGATACCGGGTTCAACTGGCGAGAGGCGCTCAAGTTCGGCGCCATCGGCGGGGTGGCTGTCCTGTTCTTCTGCCTGGTAGGAATGGTAGAGGCGTTTGATGCCCGTGACGTTATTTTCAAAACGCTCTCTCTGGGCCGTTCTCTGCTGGTGGTGGTCGCCCTGGGGATGGGGTATTTCTCCTCGCAGAGGCTGTCGGCCCGGAAACCGGGCCGGGCAGTGCTGACCGGCCTTGTCGTGGGCGTGGTCAGCAGTGTGGTTACCGCTCTGCTCGTGTTTCTGGCCGAGCCGCTCAATATGCGGGAGATGTTCATCAATGCCTCGCCCAAACTGATAAAGATTTTGACCTTCTCGCAGGACTCCTATGCGGTTGGTATGCTGATTCAGACCGGCGTGATGACCGGCCTGAGCATTCTGGGCGCCCTGCTGTACCTTCTGCCCGACCTGCCCCGCAAGCTCATCATCAACGGCCTGGCCGCGGTTCTGCTGATAGGGATGCTCCAGGAACTGCTGTCGGTTATCCTGGCCCGGAGCAGTTACACCAAGCCGGTGGCAAAGTTTCTGTTCGGCAGTAAAGGACTGTCTTATACCGGGGCCGTGGTGGTATTCATCGTCTTTGCCCTGATAAGTGCCTTCCGCACCACCCAGAGCGAGCGCATCGGTCGCCGCTACGCGGGGATGACCGCCCCCCAGCAGGTCGTTTTCCGGTGGGTGGCTATTGTGGCCGGCGTGCTCTTTTTGATTGTTCTGCCGCAGGCGGTGGGTCCCTATATCAGCCAGATTCTGGTGCTGGTTGGACTGTACACCCTGATGGGGCTGGGCCTGAACATCGAAATTGGTCTGGCCGGACTGCTGGACCTGGGCTTTGTGGGCTTTTTTGCCATCGGGGCCTACACCACCGCCCTGCTGACCTCTACCAGCGACCTGGGACTGGCCAGCGTAATGGCCGGCGAACCGGTACGGGCCTCGTACACCAACTTCTGGGTCAGCATTCCGGTGGCGGTGATTGTCTCCGGCCTGGCCGGGGTTTTCCTGGGCATTCCGGTTCTGCGGATGCGGGGTGACTACCTGGCCATTGTGACCCTGGGATTTGCCGAAATCATCCGCATTCTGGTGCTGTCTGACTTCCTGCGGCCTGTGCTGGGCGGAGCGCAGGGTATCCTGAACATTCCCAAGCCGGTTCTGGAAACGTTCAACCTGGTCATTAAGGACCCCGGACAGTTCTACTACCTGATAATCATCGGCAGTGCCATCATTGCCTTTGTGGCCTTCCGCCTGCAGAATGCCCGCATTGGGCGGAACTGGATTGCCATCCGCGAAGACGAGGATGTGGCCGAGGCGATGGGTATCAACCTGATTGCCAGCAAACTGCTGGCCTTTGGTATTGGCGCGGCCTTTGCCGGTTTGAGCGGGGCGATTTTCGCCGCCCAGGTCGGCTCGGTTTTCCCGCACAGCTTTGCCCTGATTGTGTCGATTAACGTGGTCAGTCTGGTGATTATCGGCGGGGTGGGCAGTATCCCCGGCGTGATTGTCGGTTCGCTGGTGCTGGTCGGACTGCCGGAGCTTCTGCGGGAGTTTGCCGAGTTCCGCATGCTCATCTACGGCGCGATGCTGGTCATCATGATGCTGGTCAAGCCGGAAGGCTTCTGGCCGTCGGAGGTCAGCCGCAGAGAACTGCACACCGGGGAAGAAACGGCAACCGTACCGCCAGTAGCAGAAACGACCGGTGCGGCCTGATGCGGGATATGGAATGTGGGATGTGAGATATGGGATGTGGCCAACCCAAATTCATTAACTCATTAACTCCCAAACTCATCAACTGACCAACTCACCCAATGGGGATAGACAATGGCACCCATTCTTGTTGCAAAAGGCGTTGTGAAGCGGTTTGGCGGCCTGGTGGCGGTGAACAAGGTGGACCTGGAAGTTGAAGAACGGTCTATCCACGCCATCATCGGCCCGAACGGAGCCGGGAAGACCACCTTTTTTAACTGCGTTACCGGCTTTTATTCCATTGATGATGGCAAAGTCTATTTTGACGGCAGGCCCCTGATGGATGTTCCCCCCGACCGGATTACCCGCCGCGGGATTTCGCGTACCTACCAGAACATCCGCCTGTTTGCCAATATGACCGCCCTGGAAAACATCCTGGTTGGGCAGGAACCGCACCTGCGGTCAACCTGGATTGGTGCAGTTCTGGGCCTTCCCAGCACCCGCCGCGAAGAAAAAGAGGCCCTGGAAGAGGCCCTGCGCATTCTGCGCTTTATCGGTCTGCGGGGCAAGGGAGATTACCTGGCCAAAAACCTGCCTTATGGCGACCAGCGCCGGCTGGAGATTGGCCGCGCCCTGGCCAGCAAACCCAAGCTCCTGCTGTTGGACGAACCGACCGCGGGAATGAATCCCAACGAAACCGCGGCTCTGACCGATTTTATCTTCAAAATCCGGGACGAGCTGGGGATTACCATTCTGCTGATTGAGCACGACATGCGGGTGGTGATGGGAATTTCGGAAAAGATTACTGTTCTCGACTACGGTAAAAAGATTGCCGAAGGCTCGCCGGCGGAAATTCAGCGCAACCCCCGTGTTATCGAAGCGTACCTGGGCCGGCGAGCCATCAACCTGCCCGGCGGGGAACACGGTCAATCGGCTTCTACCCAGGCAACAGCATAATTCTGGCGGAATGGAAAAATGGCTTTACTGGAATTAAGAGACGTTCACAGCTACTACGGAAACATCCACGCCCTCAAAGGTATCTCGATGGAGGTCAACGAAGGGGAAATTGTGACCCTCATCGGGGCCAACGGGGCCGGAAAAAGCACCACCCTGCGCACCATCAGCGGAATTGTCCGCCCCCGGTTTGGCGCCGTTTACCTGAACGGCGAAAATCTGGCCGACTACTCCACCCACGAGATTGTCAAACTGGGTATCTCTCAGGTGCCGGAAGGCCGGGGCGTATTTGCCCGCCTGAGTGTGACCGAAAATCTGGAGCTTGGGGCCTACATCCACAACAACCCCAAGCAGATTGCCGAGGATATGGAGTACGTCTTCTCCCTCTTCCCCCGCCTGAAGGAACGGCGCAAACAGGCCGCCGGCACGCTCAGCGGCGGCGAACAGCAGATGCTGGCTATGGGCCGCGCCCTCATGGCCCGGCCCAAAATCCTTCTGCTTGACGAGCCGTCGATGGGACTGGCCCCTATCCTGGTGGAAGGGATTTTTGAGACCATTCAGAACATCAACAAGCAGGGCGGCACCATTTTGCTGGTCGAACAGAACGCCTTGATGGCCCTGGAAATTGCCCACCGGGGCTACGTCATCCAGACCGGGGAAATTGTTCTCCACGACACGGCCAGCGCCTTGCAGAACAACGAAATGGTGCAGAAAGCCTACCTGGGTATTGATTGAGCCAGAGACACAAAAGCCGGACTGATTGATGAGTCCGGCTTTTTAATTTGGCAGGCGAGGAGGGGAACCTATGACAGCTTCCGACGTAATCATCATTGGCGGCGGCATCAACGGATGCAGTGTCGCTTTCTTTCTGGCCCAGGCGGGGCTGAAAGTGACCCTGGTGGAGCGAGACTTCATCGCCTCCGGTCCCACCGGGCGCTCCAGCGCCATCATTCGCCAGCACTACTCCAATGAAGTGACCGCCCGGATGGCCCTGCGCTCCCTGCGTATCTGGCAGAATTTTGCCGACGTGGTCGGCGGCGATGCCGGCTTTGTGCAGACCGGCATCCTGCTGGGCGCGTCGGAAGAACAGCTTCCGGCGCTCAAGGCCAACATCGAAATGCAGAAGAGGGTGGGCATCGATACCCGCTTTCTGACCCCCGAAGAGGTGCGCGAAGTGGAACCTGCCGCCTCGGTGGAAGGGCTGGCCGGCGCGGCCTACGAACCGGAAGCCGGACACGCTGACCCCGCCGCGGCGGCAATGGCCTTTGCCGAAGGAGCCAGGTCTGCCGGGGCCACCCTGATGCTGAACACACGGGCTACCGGTCTGCAGGCCGCCGGAGGCAAAATAACCGGCGTGGAAACGGACCGGGGAAGCCTCTCCGCCGGCGCGGTGGTGATTGCCGCCGGCCCCTGGACTCCCTACCTGACCCGCACCATCGGTCTGGACCTGCCCATCACCGCCAGCCGGCACGAAGTAGCAGCCTACCGCCGGCCTCCCACCTTTACCCGGCACATGATTTTTGCCGATTTTACCCTGGATTTTTACCTGCGACCGGAAACCGGCGGGCTGATGCTGGTCGGCTCCATTGAAGATGTTGACGACCAGGTAGACCCCGACAATTACGATGAACGGATAGCCTTTGATACCATTGCCGCCTTTGCCGAGCGGGTGACCCGGCGCTACCCGGCAATGGAGAACGGCGAATCCGCCGGAGGATGGGCGTCGCTGTATGACATTACCCCCGACTGGCATCATATTATGGGCGCCCTGCCCGGTGTCGATGGGCTGTACTGCGTGGCCGGAGGCAGTGGGCACGGCTTCAAGCTGGCGCCGGCAGTGGGAGAAATGATGCGCGACCTGATTGTTCACGGCCCGTCGCCGGAGGCAGACATCAACCTGTTTTCCTTTGAGCGATTTTCCCAAAACAGGCTGATTACCGGACAGTACGAGCAGAGCATTGTGGGATAGGATTCTGGCGGGGCAGGGGTATGGTTGCCGTAGTGCAGTCGTCGGGCAGAAAGGGTGCGAATGTGCTAGAATAAAGATGAGCAGTTGAATAAGCTTGCCTGGAGACAAACGGTACCAGTCTGGGCCACGGGCATGTTCATCTTCTCCTCCTTTTAAGAAACCCGGCACATCGCCGGGTTTCTTAATTTTGGGGGTAACTGTTCAGTATAAGGAACAAGGACCATAAATTTCTCGCACAAAGACACAAAGGCACAAAGATTTTTTGAATAAATTCTCTGTGTCTCTGTGCCTTTGTGTGAGAATTCATCCTCCACGTTCGTCGGCTGAATAGATACTTTTGGAAATTTGTGCATTTCTTTGCTTATTTGTATCTACTCAGCCGTCTTCGAATGAGAACACGAATACACGAATAACGACCGCCACGAGCGATACTGCTAAGTA
>RFJV01000632.1 GCA_003694775.1 Chloroflexota bacterium
CTGGTCGATGCGTTGGGCCATTCTGGTCACTCTGGCTGTTATCGGAGTGGTCAGCGTTCTCCTGTTCAAGGACCTGAAAAAAATCTTTCTGGTTGTTTTTGTCATAGATATTCCCCTGGGCCTGGATGTCTCTATTGGCCCGCTCTATTCCGACCATCAGGGTGGGCCGGTGAGTATGGTTATCTCTCTTTCAACCCTGATTTTACCCGTCGCCTACGGCCTCTGGTTGCTGGAAAAAAGAGAAAAAGGCCACCGGAAAATCGAATACTTTAAACCGATTGCCATTTTTGCTGTTTTGTACCTGCTGATTACCGTCATTTCCTCCGCCTGGGCCAAAGATATTACCCTCAGCTATTTTGAGATATTTCTGAACCTCCAATTCGTCCTGTACTTTTTCTATATTGCCAACCAAATCCGCGGCTGGGATGATGTTAAAGTCCTTTTAGGCGCTCTGATAGTGGGGTTTCTGCTGGAAAGCATCCTGGTGATACTGCAAGCCAATACCAATATAGACCTGAGCTTCCTGAAGCTGAACGCGGCCAGCTACGTAGACACCGACATTAAAGGCTGGGGCGTACGCGCCGGCGGGACCTTTGGCGGGCCAAATGCCGTTGGGGCATATCTGGCTTCGGCAATGGTGCTGACAATGGGGGGCTATCTGCTGGGCAAACGTTTGGGTCTGCACCTTCTGGCCCTGAGTACCCTGCCGCTGGGCGCGGTGGCCCTGTTTTCAACCGGTTCCCGCGGGGCCTGGACTTCTATGAGCATCGGGATGGGTGTCTTGTTTGCCAGCGCCCTGGTCCGGCGGTTGAGTGTCACCAAAGTGGTTGTCATTCTCCTGATTGGAGGAATTGCCATTCTGCCCATTCTCCCCCGGATAGAGGCCCGTTTGACCGGCGATGATGCCGGCTCGGCAGAATCCCGGATTATCTACAATCAGTTGGCCTGGAATATCATCGACCGAAATTTCTGGACCGGTGTTGGGGCCAACAACTTCGACGTGGTCAAGTGGGACTACCTGCCCCCCAGGCTGAAAACCGAACTGCGCAGTTACGTATATGTTGTTCACAACAAGTATCTGCTGGTCTGGTCGCAGACCGGTTTCTTTGGCTTCCTGGCCTACATAGCCACCCTCATCGCTACCGTTTTGGTTGTCGCCCGCGGTCTGACCCGCCGGAGCGACCCGCGCCTCTACCTGCTTGCGGCCAGCCTTATCGGGGCGCTGTTGGGGTATGCCTTCCATATGAACGTCGATATTTTCGACTCCCGGCAAGAGCAACAGCAGTTGTGGCTGATGATGGCCCTTTCTGCCGGAATCACCCAACTTCACAAGCTCCCTTTCACCGGACAGACCGAGGCTGAAACGCAATGAGAACCAGTCCGCGCAGTATTTTCAAAAATGCCACCGCGCTGATGGCGGCCAATGTTTTCAACCTGCTGGGCAGTTTTGTGTTAACCTTCTTTATTGCCCGCATGCTTCAGGTGACCGGCTTTGGCATCTACGCTACGGTCTTCCTCTTTGTAACGATGACCTCTATCGTCAGTGGGCTGGGTATCAGCAACTACATCACCCGCGAACTGGCCAGAGACGTATCGCAAACCAACCGCTACTTTATGCACGGCTTTGTCATCACCGGCATGGCGGCCCTGTTATTTGGAGTGATTCTCTGGCTCATCATCCCTCTGTTCGGCTACGAGCCGGAAACGATGCTGGGCGTCAAAATTATTGCTTTCTCCCTCCTGCCCACCGCGGTCGGCGGGGTGTTCGACGCCATCTACATCACTCACCAGCGAAGTGAATTTATCCTCTGGATAAATCTCATTGAGCTGGCCGGCAAAATCGCCGTCAGCCTGACCCTCCTGTTCAGCGGTTACGGGCCAATTGCCCTGATTGTTACCTTTGTCCTGTTCCGGTACGTGGCCCTGGCCGGCCATCTCTTCTTCATGTTTCGTTATATTTTCCGTCCGGCCTGGGAGTTTGACCTGCATTTTGCCCTGAAAATCCTGAACGACCTGCGCACCTTTGCCGCTCTCCAGGTGCTCACCGGCTCCTTCGACCAGATTGAAATCGTCTTTCTTTCCATTTTCCACGGCGAAACCGCGGTCGGCGTGTATGCCGCGGCCTTCAAGCTGATTACCCTGTGGAACCTTCTGCCGGAAAACTTTATGCGGGTGATGTTTCCCCTTTTCTCCCAGGCCCATACCGCCTCCCCCGACCAGTTCCACCGTTTCCAGGAAAAATCCACCCGCTACCTGATGGCCATGGCAATGCCTCTGCTGGCCGGGACCATTGTCTGCGCCGATTCAATCATCCATTTCTTCTACGGAGACGGCTACACTGCCTCGATACCCACCTTGCGCATCCTGAGCCTGATGATTGGTATCATCTTCCTGGAGGAAATTCTCTGGCGTATTCTGGTTGCTCGTGACCGACAGGACGCGGCGCTTAAAGCCCAGATTGCCGGTATTTCCGGTCGAGTCTTTTTTGCCCTGCTTCTCATTCCGGCCTGGAGCTACATTGGCACGGCCTGGGCAATGGTCATTGCCTTCAGCATTCACACCCTGATTCACATCTACTACGTCCACAAGGTCAGTACGCCCCTGCCCCTGCTCCGGCTGAGCTGGCGGTATGCCCTGGCCGCGGTCGGGATGGGGGTGGTCCTCTATTTTCTCAATCCGCATCTTCCCCTGCTGGTCACCGTTTCCATTGGGGCAGTTATCTATACCGGCCTGGTCTGGCTGTTGAAAGGCTTTACCGCCGAAGACTTCGACCTGCTCCGGCGCATCCTGCACCCTCGCCTGGAAGAAGCCGCGACAGCACCGACACCTGGAGAGTAACCGATGACCCAACCTGAAGCGCCCTTGATTTCGGTAGTGATTATTACCCGCAACGAAGCAACCCATATTGCCGCGGCCATTGAGGCCGTTCTGCCGGAGGTGGCCCGCTACCCCGGCGCGGAAATCCTGGTGGTAGACTCCGCCTCCACCGACCGGACAGTCGATATTGCCCGGCGCTATCCGGTAGGCGTTGTCCGGCTGTCGGCCCGGTGGCCCCTCTCCGCCGCCGCCGGACGGTACATCGGCGACCGGCTGACCTCCGGCCAGTTCATCCTGCATCTGGACGGAGATATGGTGCTGACCCCCGGCTGGCTGGAAACCGCCCTCCCCCTGATGCAGGCCAATCCCCACCTTGCCGGCGTCAGCGGCTACTGGGTCAATCTGACCGTTGAGAACGGGCGGGTGGTGCACCGCGAAACACTGGAGCAGGTCGACAGGCCAACCCCGGTAAAAGAACTGGGCGGCGCGGCCCTGTACCGCCGGCAGGCGCTGGTCGAAGTGGGTGGGTTTCAGCCTTTTATTCGCTCCTACGAGGAGCCGGAACTGTGCGCCCGGCTTCGCCACGCCGGCTATACCCTGCTGAGACTGCCCGGACAGATTTGCGACCACTACGGTCTGCCGGAGCACAGCGCGGCCAGCTACCGGCGACGCTGGCGCAGCAAACTCTGGATTGGCTGTGGACAGATGCTCCGCTACCACCTGGGCAAAGAAACATTCCGGGAGGTGGCCACCCTGCAGGGCAGTATCTATTTCCTGAGCAATCTGCTGGGGTTTGCGGCCTTTTTGGGGCTGAGCCTGCTGGGGCTGGTCAGCCGGAAAAAACCGCCCCTGCTTGTGGCCGGTGCCGGCGCGGGCGCGGCTATCGGGGCGCTGTATTACAAAAAGCGAAGCCTGGCCGCGGTAGCCCTGAATTTGTGGCTGCGCGGCCTGATTGTGCTGTCGGGGCTGGAGGGCTTCTTTACCCCGCCCCTGCCCCCAGACCAATACCCTACCGACGTGGAAATTATCCAGCCGATTCCGGCTATCAAGGCAGACCATGCAAGCCAGATATAAAGACCTCATCCGCAAAGCATACGGCAGTCTCCTGTACCGCACCGGACTGACCTGGCTGGCTTATCAGTACCGCCGGCGGCAAGTCGCCCTGACCATTCTGGCCTACCACCAGATGGACACAACTACCTTTGAAGCCCATCTGAAATACCTGACCCGCTATTTTACTATCATCTCACTACGCGAAGCCTGCGAAATGCTCCGCGGCGAGCGGGAATGGCGGCCATCCTGCCTTGTCCTGACCTTTGATGACGGGCATTACTCGTTTTACCGCCACGTCTTTCCCTTGCTCCAAAAGTACCGCCTCCCGGCAGTTACTTTCCTGGCAACCGATTTTGTCGGCACCGGACGGCTCTACTGGTTCGACCGGGTAGATGCCATCATCGACCAGACCCGCCAGAACCGGCTCCGGATTGACGGCGCTGCATTCCACATTCCCGCTTCCAACCGGCTGGACGTTAAAGAAGCCATCAAGGAGCACCTCAAGCAGTACCCGGAAGCGGTCAAGCAGGAAC
>RFJV01000633.1 GCA_003694775.1 Chloroflexota bacterium
GCCGGCCCCTGCTCCGCTGTCTGCTGGCCCGGCTGGATGCCCGGATTGCCGTATCGGAGCTGGCCCGGCAGTATGTCAGCCGGCTGTTTCCCGGCCCTTACCGGGTTATCCCCAACGGGGTAGACCTGAACCGTTTCGGGCCAAATTGGGCGGCAAAGTTTGACCAAAATGAATCTCTCCGACACAATAGGATTACCATCCTGTTTGTTGGCCGGCTGGATTATCGAAAGGGTTTCGACAGCCTGTTTCAGGCTTATGAGCAGTTAAAGCCGGTTTATCCCGACCTGCGTCTGCGGGTGGTTGGCCCGTTTGACCCGCCGGAGACCGCGGCCTACCGGCAAAAATTGTCCGCAGGCATCGAGTTCTACGGGTATGCCTCGCCGGAGGAACTGCCCGCCATCTACCGCTCCGCCGATATTTTCTGCGCTCCGTCAGTGGGGTCGGAAAGTTTTGGCATTGTTCTGCTGGAAGCAATGGCTTCCGGTCTGCCTGTGGTGGCCTCTGACATTGCCGGCTACCGGGCCGTCGTTTCCGACGGGGTAGACGGGGTGCTGGTTCCCCCCGGTCAGCCGGACGCGCTGGCCGCGGCCCTGGCCGGCCTGATTGAAAACCCAACCCGCCGTCGGCTGATGGGCCGGCAGGGACGGCAGAAAGCCATCCGCTACAGTTGGGACCGGATTTTCACCGAAATAGAAGCCGTTTACCGGGCGCTGATTGCGCAGAAGCGGGCCGGTCAGCCTGGCATCCAACCGCGCCATCAGGGCGATGACAACCAACAGCAGGGCGAATCCGCCCGGAGGGTTAGTTATGTTTAGCGAAATCGTAAGAAAATATGCCCGCGTCTTTCTGGAACCGCTGGCCCGGTTTATCAGCTGGACCGGCGTGTCGCCCAACGTGGTCACCGTGACCGGGTTTGTGCTCATGGTGGGGGTAGCCTTTGTCCTGGCCTGGGGACATTTCCTGTGGGGCGGCATTCTGATTACCGCCTTTGCCCTGTTCGACGCGGTAGACGGCACCCTGGCCCGGATGATGGGCCGCACCAGCCGTTTTGGCGCCTTCCTGGATTCCACGCTGGACCGTTTTTCCGAGGCTGTTATCTTTTTGGGGCTGTTTGTCTATTATGTTGGGCAGGACCGCAACCTGGAATTGATTCTGATTTACGCCACCGTGGTCGGCTCGCTGATGGTCAGCTATGCCCGCGCCCGCGCCGAGGGCATCGGTGTCCCCCTGAAAGATGGCTTGCTGACCCGCTTTGAGCGCGTCACCCTGCTGGTGGTTGGCCTGGTGTTCAACCAGATGACCATCATCCTGTGGGTGCTGGCGATTCTATCCAACCTGACTGCTATCCAGCGCATGTATCTTGTATGGCGGATTACCGGGGGGGAAAAAGGCGGCTGATGACCGGCACTGCGTCTCCGGCGCCTGCCTTCTGGGTGCGCGATATCCCCGTTTACGGCGATTTAATCCTCTCGCCGATGGCCGGCTTCTCCGACAAACCGTACCGGCTGATTTGTCGCCAGTTTGGCTCGGCGATGAGCTACACCGAGTTTGTCTCCGCAGACGGCCTGCTCCATTCGTTTGACCGTCTCCGGCCCAAGCTGGAATTCGACCCCGTGGAGCGCCCGATGGTGTTCCAGATTTTCGGCAGTGACGAGGAGATTCTGGAGCGCGCCGCCCGCAAAATAGAGGCGCTTGGCCCGGACATCATCGACATCAACATGGGCTGTTCGGTCAAAAAGGTGTCGGGAAAGGGGGCCGGCGCCGGTCTGCTCAAGGACCCGCGCAAGATTGGCCGCATCTTTGCCCGGTTGACCCGCGCCCTTTCGGTGCCGGTGACCGGCAAAATTCGGCTGGGCTGGGATGACCAATCGCTCAACTACCTGGAGGTCGTCCGGGCGATGGAAGAAAACGGAGCCGCGCTGGTAGCCGTCCACGGACGGACCAAAATGCAGGGCTACAAGGGCCGGGCCAACTGGGATGCCATTGCCGAAATCAAGCAGGCGGTCAGCATTCCGGTCATCGGCAACGGGGATGTCAACACCGTGGCCGACATCGACCGGATGAAGCAGGTCACCGGTTGCGATGGGGTGATGATTGGCCGGGCCGCCATCGGCAACCCGTGGATTTTCCAGCGCAAGGATATTCACCAGGTGACGCTGGAAGAAAAGATTGCCCTCATTTACCGCCACCTGGAGCTGATGCTGGACTTTTACGGCCCGGACTACGGGCTGGTGCTGTTCCGCAAGCACGTGGCAAAGTACGTGCGCGGCCTGTCGCACATTTCGCGCATCAAACAGCAGTTGATGACCTGCACCCGCGCCGAGGATTTTGTGGCCCTCATCCAGGCCTACGAGGCAATGCGGCTGGAGGGGGATGGGGCGAGAGTGCGGTAGGGCGATAGGGCGAGAGTGCGAGAGTGCGAGAGTGCGGTAGGGCGATAATGCGATAATGCGGTAGGGCGATAGGGCGAGAGCTACTGCCCTGCTGATTTGCTGCTCTGCTACCTTGTTACCCTGCTACCCTGTTACCCTGCTACCCTGCTACCTTGCCATCTTGCCACCCTGCGACCTTGCTTTCCAGGGGGGCGCGGGTTTTGAGGCGGGTTTCTGCGGGATAGCCCAGCGTGACCAGCCCCTGCGGCTGCCAGTCCGCGGGCAGGCCGAGGGTCTCGCGCACGGTGTCGGGTGCAAACAGCGGCGCGCAGACCCAGCAGGCGGCCAGTCCCTCGGCGTGGGCCTGCAGGAGCAGATTTTGACCGGCCATCGCCGTACTCTGCACCGCCATCAGCCACTCGTTGCGGTTGCGGCGTTCGTCGGGGTACACATCCATATCGGCCATGCTCAGACAGACCAGAATGAGCACCGGCGCGGCGGTCAGACGGGCGTAACTGCGGGCCGCGTCCCGCTCGATGTCTGCCGGGTCATCGCCGTCTGCGGCCCGGTCGGCCCGGAGGCGGTCGGCCATGGCCGCGGCCAGCCGGGCCTTGTCCGCGGCGCGGGTCAAAACGGCAAACCGCCACGGCTGGCGGTTGTGCGCCGACGGCGCCCAGGTTGCCGCTTCCAGCACCCGGCGAATTACCTTGCCGGGAACCGGCTCATCCCGGTAGCGCCGGATAGACCGCCGGCTTTTGATGAACGCCAGCATTTCTTCTGCGGTCATCCTTTCCCCTTCATAAAAGAAATGGTATTTACTCAGCCGTCCACGAATAAAACACGAATTCACGAATAATGACCGCCACGGGCTCTGCTGGTGAGTAGGACGACATTCATGCTGTCCCACGGCAAATATGATACGGCGTATCTACTCTGGCCAACAGAAAAAAGTCGGGTGATTTTTGCACCGCATCCGTAGTAGGGCGAATAATCATTCGCCCTGACAAACCACTGAACAGTTACAAAATTTATTTGGGGGCGGACTTACCTGAACGCGTCCATCTCCTTGGGCCGCAGAACATCCGCGGCGCGGGCATTGTCGTCCGGGGTAAAGGGCAGACCGCGCACAACCACTACCGGCACGCCTTCTGCGGCCTGCCCCATCAGCAGACTGGCCGCGGCGGCAATCTGGTCGGCAAAGCCAACGTCGGTGCGGGTGAGCCGCTCTCCGAACAGGTCTGGCCGGCCGCGCAAATCCTGCACCGGCGCCAGCCCGCTCAGGCCGATGGTCACGCCGACCGTGCCCCAGCGCCAGGGCCGCCCGTGGCTGTCAATAATCAGCACCGGCGGGCGCGCTCCGGTCAGGTCGACCAGCCGCCGGCGGATGCGGCGGGCCGATGCGTCCGGGTCTTCCGGCAGGCGCAGGAGCATGTCGCCGGTTTCGCTCACGTTGGAGTGGTCCACCCCGGCGTTGGCGCTGATAAACCCCAGCCGGTGCTGGACAATCAGCAGGCCCTTCCGGGCGCGGATGATTTCTGCGGTATCCCACAGAATCACCTCCACCTCTGCCGGCGGCTTGCCGGTGATGTCTGCCAGCCGGCGGGCCATTTCGGAGGGGGTCACTTCGCTCAGGCGGACGAAACGGCCCTCGGCCTTGGAGACAATCTTCTGGGCAATGACCACGATGTCGTCGCTGGTCAGGCTCAGGTTGGCGCGCCGGCAGGCCGCGGCCATCAGCGCCGCCAGGTCGTCACCGGGATGGACCAGCGGGATGTCTTTCAATGAAAGCAGTTGGAGCATAATCTGTGACGGGGAGATGGGGAGACGGGGCGACAAGGTGACGGGGAGAGGAGGTGACAGGGTGGAGGATGCCGGGCAACCTAATCTCCAATCTCCAATCCCCCATCCCCCAATCTCCCAATCTCCACTCCTAAATCCCTGTAATCTTAATTCCGGCGCCTTTTACCTTGTGCCGGATGTTGATGCCGATGAGGATGGAGGTCAGACCTTCTACCACCACGCTGTTCTTCAGCGGCCCGGCATCGATGCCCCGCATGCCGGCGGCTTCGGCCAGAGCAATAGCCTCCTGCTTGGCCGCCTTGTCGTCGCCGCAGACCAGCACATCGCACTCGATGCGGCCTTCATCGTCGGCCAGATGAGCCGCGCCTACGTTCTGAAAGGCCGACACCACCTTGACCCCGTCACCGAGCACGGCCTGGGCCTCCTCTCCGGCAGACCCGCCGGGCGGAATGTGGACGTGGCTCACCTTGGGCGGCTTCAGGGGTACGGTCACGTTGACCAGCACCTTGCCCTGGAGTACGTCTCGCAGAGCCTTCAGGGTGGGTTCCTGGGCCGCGTACGGCACGGTCAGCACACACAGGTCAGCCTGACGGGCCGCGTCCTCGTTGGACATCCCCCGAATCAGGTTCTGTCCGAGCCGCTGGTTCAGCTCATCGGCGACCCGCTGGCCTTTTTCGGCCTGCCGCGAGCCGATAATGACGTTGTACTTCCCCGACTTTGCCCAGCGCAGGGCCAATCCCGGCCCTTCGTTCCCCGTACCGCCAAGAACGGCAACTGTTTTGGTCATGGCAAACTGTTCCTCCGGTGAA
>RFJV01000112.1 GCA_003694775.1 Chloroflexota bacterium
CTCAAAGCCTACCAGACCGCGGAACTGCGCGACTGGACAGAACCGGAAATCAACGAAGCCAAAGCTCGCTGTCTGGAAGCTCTGGGCCGGTCCGCCGAAGCAGAGGCAGAACGGGCCAAAGCCGCCCGCAAACGCCGGTATCTGGAACCCGTTGGCGCAGACACCCGCGTCCATTTGCCGTAGAGGCGGCCCCATGTGGTCGCCCAATCTGTGGCCGCCCGATAAGGAGGAAACCCGATGAAACGCAAAATTGCCATCCCCGCTTTAATTATCGCTATCATTGTCATCTGGTTTGTGGTTTCGCCGCCGCGGTTCTGGCTGAACCTGACCAAGCGGGTTGAGCCTACCGCGGCCGTGGGAGAGCAGTTGGTCCGCAAGTACGATTGCCGGCAGTGCCACCGCATCGGTGGAGAGGGCGCGCTCAAGGCCCCGGACCTGACCGGCGTCACCCTCCGCGCCGGCGACCCGGCGCTGGTCAGCCTGCGGCTGTGGCTCCAGAATCCCAGGGCTGTGCGGTCCAACACCGCCATGCCCAACTTCCACCTGTCCGATACCGAAATCGACGCCATTCTGCTCTATCTGACCCAGCTCGACGCCCAATCATCGGGCGGATGATGGACTGGGGGTTGGAGAGTAGAGACTAAAGATTAGAGATTGGAGATTGGAGAATGACCGACCTGCAAACCCTGCTGAAGCAATCCGCCGCGCTCCACAACCATCTTTGTCCCCGGCAGGTGCTGGGGGTGCGGATGGGCCTGGCCGCGGGCCGCTATCTGGGCATCGAAGTGCCCCAGTCGGATAAACGTATCTTCACCATTGTCGAAACGGACGGCTGTGCCACCGACGGCGTCGCCGTAGCGGTCAACTGTTGGGTAGGCCGGCGCAGTATGTACGTCTTCGACTTTGGCAAGGTCGCCGCCACCTTTGTTGACACCCACACCGGACGGGCGGTCCGCATTGTTCCCAGTGCCCAAAGCCGGCAGTTGGCCCAGCAGTACGCCCCCGAAGCCGAAAGCAGATGGCACGGCTACCTGCTGGGCTACCAGCGTATGCCGGATGACGAACTGCTGACCATCCAGGAAGTCAGCCTGACCGTCTCCGTCCAGTCTCTTATCAGCCGCGATGGCTACCGGGTCAACTGCGATATCTGCGGCGAGGAAATCATCAACGAGCGGGAAATACGCCGCGAAGGGCTAACCCTGTGCCGGGCCTGTGCCGGGGCGCGCTACTACGCCCTGCCCGATGAGGCCACCGCCGCCGTGCGCACCGTCTCCGCCTGCCTGGACGCTCTGGAAGACATCCTCCGTGAGTAGATTCGTGATTTCGTAAAACCTGTCAAATTTTGAAGCACACCGGTATAGACATTTCCCCCTATTTTGAGGTATACTATAAATAATCCCGCCCCCCGACGGGACACAGCGCCGGCGGACGGGCCTGCTCAATGGGGGAAATATGGATATCCTGTTTATCGAGGACAACGATACGGACGCGGCACTCATTGAAAAAGCCCTGTCTGCCGCCCTATCTCCGATGCACCTGCACCGCGTGCCCACCATCCGCCAGGCGATTCAGATACTCCAGTCCGGCAACCCGCCCCCATACGACCTGGTGCTGTCGGACCTGCGCCTGCCGGATGGTGGGCCGCTCTCCCTGCTGGACTACATCCGGGAGCTGGACCTGCCCCTGCCGGTGGTAGTCATCACCGGGCAGGGCGACGAAGAAACCGCGATTTCCATCCTCAAGGCCGGCGCAGACGACTACATCCTCAAGCGTGACGACTTCCTGTCCCGCCTGCCGGCCATCCTGACCGAAGCCTGCCAGCACTACCAGCTCAGCATTATCCGCAACCGCCATCCCCTGCGCGTCCTCTATGCCGACCCCAACCCCACCGATATTGACCTGACCCGCTTCCATCTTAAGCGGTACGCCCCCCACATCCGCCTGAAAACCGTCCAGACCGCCGGGGAACTGCTGAATCTGCTGGTCCACAGCGACTCACCCCCTACCGTTGACCTGCTCCTGCTCGACTTTCATCTGCCGGATACCAACGCCCTGGACCTGATGAAAGAACTGCACCAGGTTCACCAGATTGACGTACCGGTAGTCATCATCACCGGACAGGGCAAGGAAGATATTGCCATCCAGGCCCTGAAGCTGGGGGCTGTTGATTACGTGGTCAAAAGCAGTGGCTACCTGCACCGCCTGCCCGCGGTGCTGGAAAATGCCTACCACCGCGCCCGCTGGATGAGCGAACGGGCCGCCCTGCAGGCGCAGGCCGAACTGACCCGCCAACTGTTGAATACCACTCTGGACGGCTACATCCTGGCCGACACCCAGGGGCAGATTCTCGACGTCAACCCCGCCTACTGCCAGATGACCGGCTACTCCCGCGACGAACTCATTCAGATGAATGTCCGCGACCTGGAGGCCCTGCATACGCCGCCGGAAATTGAGGCCCGAATACGGGATATGGTAGCTACCGGCAGGGCCCGGTTTGAAACCCGCCACCGGGGCAAAGATGACCGGCTGATTGACCTGGATGTCAGCATCACCATTATTTACCTGAACAGAAATTCGCCCCTGGTGGCGACATTTGTACGCGATATTACGGCACAGAAACAAACCATCAATGAACTCCGCCGGCTCAAACGCTTCAACGAGAGCATTGTCCAGGACATGACCGAAGGTATCTTTATTGAGGACGCAGGCGGATATTTCACCTTTGTCAACCCGGCCGGGGCCGAAATGCTGGGCTGCACCCCCGACGAACTGGTGGGGCGGCACTGGCGCGACATCATCCCTGCCGACCAACAGCACGTCATCCAGCAGAAAAATGAGGCCCGCCGGCGGGGCGTCGCCGACCAGTACGAACTGGAGCTGGTCACCAAAGGCGGGGAGCGGCTGACCGTACTGGTCAGCGGTAAACCGCGCCTCGATGAAACCACCGGGCAGTTCGAGGGTACGCTGGCTATCATCACCAACATCACCGACCGCGTCAGGATGGAGCGCGAACTCCGCCAGCGCAACCGGGAGCTGGAACTGCTGAACGCCATCATTGCCGCATCCGCGGCCAATCTGGAAACCGAACTTATCCTGGAAACCGCCTGCCGGGAGCTGGGCCAAACCCTGAACGCTACCATCACCGAAGCCCTTCTCCTGAACGACGAGCGCACCGAAGCCACCACCGCGGCGGCCTATACAGAACCGGGACAGCCTAACGCTCAGGCCAGAGCCTGGCCCGTATCCGGCAACCCGGTGCTGGAGCACCTGCTGAACTACAAGTCTCCTTTCATCATTGCCAACCTGGCCGAAACAGAGGTCGCGGCCCTGGCCGGCTACCGCCAGCAAGGTATCCACTCCCTGCTGGCTGTTCCTCTGGTTATCGACGCCAGCGTGGTGGGCGCGCTGGTTGTGGAGTCTGCCGCGGTCCGCCAGTTTTCCCCGGACGAGATGAGCCTGGCCTGGAACGTGGCCGACCAGGTTGCCGGCGCCCTGGCCCAGGCCCGCCTGCGGGAAGAACGAGAGCGGCTGGCCGAACAGTACCGGCAGGCCCAGAAGCTGGAAGCCATCGGCCAGCTAACCAGCGGCATTGCCCATGACTTCAACAACATCCTCACGGCCATCAACGGCTATGCCGAAATACTGCAAATGCAGTTTCCCCCCAACGACCCGCGGCGCGAAATGACCGAACACATCCTCAATGCCGGCAACCGGGCCGCCCAGCTTGTCCGTCAGCTTCTGGGCTTCAGCCGCAAGCAAATCATCCAGCCGGAGGTGCTGAACCTTCCCCGTGTCATCGCCAATCTGGAAAATATGCTCCGCCGCGTCATTCGCGAAGACATCGAGCTGATTACCCTGATTCCTTCCGACCTCTGGCCGGTCAAAATGGACCCCTCCCAGGTGGAGCAGATTCTCCTCAACCTGGCAATCAACGCCCGCGACGCCATGCCCAACGGCGGCAAGCTGTTCATTACCGCCTCCAACAGCATCCTCGACGAGCACTACACCGCCGCCCATCCCGACACGCCGCCGGGAGAGTACATCCAGCTGGCCATTACCGATACCGGCACGGGAATTCCCCCGGAAATCCGGGAGCGCATTTTTGAACCCTTCTTCACCACCAAGAACCGGGCCACCGGCTCCGGACTGGGGCTATCGTCCGTGTACGGCATCGTCAAACAGAACGGGGGCGAAATAGAAGTCTACAGCGAGGTCGGAGTTGGCACCACCTTCAAAATCTACCTGCCGCGTTACAGCGAGCATAAGACCGCGCCGGCGGCACCGCTGGCTGTACCGGCCCCGCCGCCCACCGGCACAGAAGTCATCCTGCTGGCCGAGGATGACGCCGCGGTCAGAGAGTTTGCCCGCGAAACCCTTATCCGGCACGGCTACACCGTCCTGGAGGCCGCCAACGCCCCCGAAGCCCTCCGCCGCGCTGAAGAATACAGCAACCCCATCCACCTCCTGATTACCGATGTGGTTATGCCCGGCGGCAGTGGGCAGATGCTGGCGGAAAAGCTGAGACAAATTCGGCCCGGTCTCAAGGTGCTGTACATCTCCGGCTATTCCGAAGAGATGGTGGCCCAGCACGGTCTGGAGGCCGGCCATATCAACTTTCTGCCCAAGCCGTTCAGCCCCACGGCCCTGCTCCACAAAGTGCGCACCGTCCTCGACGCGGCGGATTAGCCTGACTACCCGCGGCAGGTCATCCGCGAATAGAAGGTGGCGTCATTGCCAGAAAGAAAGTCGAGTGATTTCTGCACCGCCGAGGCGCAGAGCGCGCAGAGTGACAGCAAAATTTCTTTTTTCTCTGTTGATTAGTGCACCAACCCGTTTCGTGATACAATAGACCGGCTGGCCGGAGCCTATCCCGGCCAGCCAAATTACCATCGAGGAGGAAAACCGATGTCACAGCTTCCAAAAACCTACCGCAGTTTTCAGGACACCTACCCCGAAGTCTGGCAGGCGTACGACCGTCTGGGGGGCGCCGTACACCAGGCCGGACCGCTGGATGACCGCAGTCGGGCGCTGGTCAAGCTGGCCCTGGCCGTGGGCGCCCGGCAGGAGGGAGCGGTCCACGCCCACGTGCGCAAATGCCTGGACGCGGGCCTGACCGCAGACGAAATCCGCCACGCCGTTCTGCTGGCAATGCCCACCGTAGGCTTTCCGTCCACCGTAGCCGCCTTGAGCTGGGTAGAGGACATCCTCACCACCGAAGCCTGACCTATGAGCGGACTGGACGCGCTCCTGGCCCTGGCCGAAAAATTCACCACCGCCGAAACCATCACCGTTCATCCGGAGCGGTGTTTGAACGCGCGCTTCCGCCTGCGCCACTGCACCCTCTGCGCCGACGCCTGCCCCACCGACGCCATCCGCGTTACCGGCGGAACGCCGTCCCTCAACCCCAACGACTGTGTCCACTGCGGGGTCTGTCTCCACCACTGCCCCACCGAAGCCTTTACCCGCACCGACAGCCTGCCGGCGAAGCTGGTGCAAACTGCCGCCGCCCTGCCTCACCAGCCGGTTGACCTGCTGTGCCCCCGCCACCCCACCCCCGACCGCGGCCCCGCGGCCCAGGCTATCCAGACCCACCGCTGTCTGGCCGGACTGTCGCCGGCCACGCTGGTGGAGCTGGCGGTCCAGGGGCCGGAAATCTGGCTGGACGACACCCCCTGCGCGGCCTGTCCGCTGGGCGCGGTCCATCCTGTCCTGCAGGAGACGGTCGCCCAGGCCAATGGATGGGCCGCCCTGCTGGCCCGCGCCCGGCCCATCCGCCTCCGCACGGAGGAGAGACCAGAGGCAGAAACGGCCCGCGCCCGGTCCGTTTACGATGCTACCCAGCCCCCCCTGCCCCGCCGCGGCCTGCTGGGGATATTCAAAAAAGCGGGGCAGGAAATTACCGCCGCGGATGAAAAAATCGAAATGATTCGGGTGGGTAAAGACATCCCGGTAACCGAACGTCTGCCGCAGGCCCTGCCGCCCCAGCGGAAAAAGCTTCTCGACCTGCTCCAGCAGGCCGCTCCCCCGGCAGAAGTCGCGGCCCATCCCCTGCCCATCGCCGACATTTCCATCGACCCGGCCCGGTGCACGGCCTGCGGCCTGTGTGCCCGCTTCTGCCCCACCGCGGCCCTGAAGTTCCTCAGCGACGGGAGCGAGTTTGCTCTGGCGCTCCAGCCGGCTCTGTGCCTGGGAGAAAGGTGCGGCATCTGCCTCCCGGCCTGCCCGGAAGACGCTCTGACCCTGCGCCCGGCCCAGTCCTCCGCCGCAGTTCTGCGCCGCAAGCCGCTCATCCTGGGCCGGCTGGGCCGGTGTGCCCGCTGTGAGGAACCCATCGCCGTGGGCGAGGGTCTGCCGGACACCTGCTTCGCCTGCCGTCCCCGCAACGCCGGCGACCTGATAAAATCGCTGGTTCGCTAACCCGATTTTGTAGGGGCACAGATTTTGTAGGGGTACAGCGCCCCTACCTGTCGTGACCGCGGCAGAACAGCCCGTACCACACCTGGAAGCTGAGCACCCCCATCAGCAACCCCGCCAGACCGGGCGCGCCGGCCTGGTGCGCCTGCCGCAGACGCGCCACTGCCGCGGCATCAAAATAACCGGCGGCCCGGACCGCTGCCGCGGACAGGGACTCCTCGGCCCAATCCGGCAGTCGCCTGGCCCGGAGCCAGTCCGCGTAGGGCGCGGCCAGTCCCTGCTTGGCCCTTTGCCGGATAGCCGGCGGCAGAATGGGCCGGGCGACCTGCCGGAGCAGGTACTTGGTTGTCCGTCCGTGCAGTTTCCAGCGGGCCGGCAGTCCGGCGCAGAACTCCCACAGTTTGTGGTCCAGGTACGGGGCGCGGGCCTCGATGGAATGGGCCATACTCATCTTGTCCACCTCGGCATTGATAAAATCGACCAGCCGGGTGCGGGCCTCCAGCCACAGAAGCTGGTGGAACGTATCCCCGCGAGGCAGGCCGGCCAGCTCCTCTGCCCAGGCCGCCAGCAGGGGATTATCCCCGGACGGCAGCGCGGCCCGGACTGCCCCGCTCAGCAAGGCGCGGCCATCCATATCCCCCGCGGCCAGCCAGTCCCGGTAGCGGCGGGCCGGGTCTGGCTGGCCGCGGGCCAGCACCCGCCGGGCCGCCGGCGACACCGGCAGGGGAAGCGAGGCCAGCCAGTGCCGCAGAGCAGACGGCAAACCGACCAGCCGCCGGGCCAGCAGGTCGCCCTGATGCCAGTGATAACCGCCCAAAAGCTCGTCCGCGCCTTCGCCGGTCAGCACCACCGTCAGGCCGACCTGCCGGCAGGTGCGGTACAGCTTGTAGATGGGAACCATCGTGGCCGAGCACTGCGGCTGTTCCAGGTGGTGCAGGGCCGTGGGGTAGTCGGCAAAATCCGCCGGGCCGAACACCGCCGGATGGTGCAGGGTTCCCAGATGGCGGGCCAGGGTCCGGGCGTGGGGTGTTTCATCATACTGCGGATGGTCAAACCCTATCGACACGGTATGCAGGGGGCGGTCCAACTGCCGCACCAGCAGGGCGACCAGCATCCCGGAATCCAGCCCGCCGGAGAGCAATGCACCGAGCGGAACCTCGCTCATCAGGCGCAGGCGGACTGCCTCCTCCAGCAAGGCCAGGAAGCGGGTCTCGGCTTCGGCCTGGGGGATGGGCCGGGGGGCAAAATCGAGCCGCCAGTAGCGGGTCACCCGGATGCCCGATGGCCGGGCCTCCAGCAGGTGGGCCGCGGGCAGGCTGAAGATGCCGTCGAACATTGTGGCCGGGCCGGGCGTAAAACCGACTGTCAGCATCGCCTCCAGCGCGGTCAGGTTGACCTGCCGGGGCAGGTCGGGGCAGGTCAGCAGAGCCTTGATTTCCGAGGCAAAATGGAGACGGTTCCGGTGGAGGGTGTAGTAAAGCGGCTTGAACCCGAAGCGGTCGCGGGCCAGCCAGAGGGTTTGGGCGCGGGAGTCCCACAGGGCAAAGGTAAACATTCCCCGCAAGCGGGGAAGCAGGCCATCGATACCCCAGGCCTCGTAGCCGTGGATGATGACCTCGCCGTCGGTGCGGGAGCGGAAGCGGTGGCCGGCCTGCTCCAGTTCGGCTCGCAGTGCCTGGTGGTTGTAGATTTCGCCGTTGAAAACCAGGCTGATGGCCCCGGTCTCGCCGGTCAGGGGCTGGTGGCCGCCCTGCAGGTCGATAATGCTGAGCCGGCGCGCCCCCAGACCGCAAAGCCGGCGGTCGTCCAGGTGGATGCCGCCCTGGTTGGGGCCGCGGTGAAAAAGGGCGGCAGTTTGAGCCGCGATTTCTGGCCGCTCCACCGGCTGGCCGTTGGGGAAGGCGTAAATTCCGGCTATGCCGCACATTTGGGGTCAGGGGGATAACGGTACATTTCGACAAAGGCGGTGTAGTTGGCCGGGTCTTCGTGGTAAGGCTGGCCCTGCAGAACCAGCCAGGCGTGCCCGCCGAGGCCGCCGCCTTCGGTGGGGGTTTTGAGCCGCGCCCCAAAAACAATCTGCACCGGCAGGCCGGCCCGGCGCAGAAGAACGTACCGGAGCAGAGACCGCCGCAGACAGATGCCCAGCGGCGACCAGAAGTGCCAGGCCGCGACCGCGTCCGCCAGACGGCGGATGTCGTCCGGCGGCAGAGGCAGGTCGGTCTGGGTGGGGGTCAGACGGGCCATCATTTCGGGGAGCGGCAGGTCAAACAGGGCCGGCAGGCGGGCGCTGAGGGCGATGGTCTGTCTCAGCAACCGGCGGTGGGCGGGGTGCAGGAGGGAGTGCAGGATGGTCTGTCCGTGGCGGAAGGCGCGGGCAGGTCTGCCGGAGGCCGCGCCGTCAGCGGTAGACACTACGGCCCTCCGGACACAACCGCCAGCCCCTCGGACACAAATTCCGCGGCCAGCTCCAGCAGGTCGGCCTCTACCACCGCCGGGGGCACGTCGTACTCACCGGCAATGACCGCGGCGCAGTCGGCAATGGTGCGCTGGCCGTCCAGCAACTGCCAGAACCGGGAGCCGGTATCGTTCAGGGTGTAGTACTCGCCGGTGTTCAGGTTGATGAGAATCGTCTCCTCACCAACCGACTGGTAGGCGGCGTTGGTACTGCGGGTCAGAATGTCGGTAGGCTTCATTGGCTACAGCAC
>RFJV01000634.1 GCA_003694775.1 Chloroflexota bacterium
AAAAGGAACAATGTAATCTTATGCGGAAAATATTTCCATTTACAGCCATCGTTGGACAGCACCGGATGAAGATGGCCCTCATCCTGAACGCCATCAATCCCAAGATTGGCGGGGTGCTGATTAGGGGGGAACGCGGGACGGCCAAATCCACTGCGGCGCGGGCAATGGCCGCGCTTCTGCCGGAAATCGAGGTGTTTGCCGACTCGCCGTTCAACGATGACCCGAACGACCCCGGTAGCTGGTCCGACTGGGTGAAAGAACGCATCGACCGCATCAAGGAACTGCGGGTAGAAAAACGGCGCATTCCCTTTATCGACCTGCCGGTCAGCGCCACCGAAGACCGGGTGGTCGGCACGCTGGATATTGAGCTGGCTATCAAAAAAGGAGAACGGCGCTTTGAGCCGGGTGTGCTGGCCGCGGCCAACCGGGGACTGCTGTACGTGGACGAAGTGAACCTGCTGGACGACCACGTGGTCGACCTTCTGCTGGACTCCGCGGCGATGGGGGTCAACGTGGTGGAGCGGGAAGGTATCAGCTTTTCCCACCCGGCCCGCTTCATCCTGGTCGGTACGATGAACCCGGAAGAGGGCGACCTGCGGCCCCAGCTTCTGGACCGCTTTGCCCTGTGCGTCGACATCCAGAGCATCGCCAATACCGCGGCCCGGATGGAAATTTTGGAGCGCATCCTGGAATTTGAGCAGGACTCGGACGCCTTCTACCGGAAATGGCAGTCTAAAGAGAAAGAACTGGCCGATAAAATCATCCAGGCCCGCGACCTTCTGCCGGAAGTCAGCTACACCAAGCGCGACCTCTACACCGTGGCCGAGCTGATGGCCGAAATGAAAGTCGACGGCCACCGGGCCGACATCGTCATTCTGAAAACGGCGCTGGCCCACGCCGCGTTCAACAACCGCAAACGCATCACCCAGGAAGACATCCTGACCGCGGCAGAGCTGGCCCTGCCGCACCGTCTCAAGCGCCAGCCGTTCCAGGATACCACCGTCCAGTTCCAGGAGCTGTCGGAGCGGCTGGAGAAAATTCGAGAAGATTCCAGGGAAGAACCGGAGCAGGAAATTTCCTCCTCCCAGGTTCAGCCCGAAAGTGCGGAAAAAAAAAGTCTACTGAACAGATAGACTCCTCGGAAGACGTACCGGCGCCCCCGCCGCAGGGGGCGCCGCCCCAGCCTGATGACTCGGCCGACTCCGGCGGTGACAAGAACGATTTTCAGGCCCCCGTTGATGTCGGGCAAAGCTTTACCCCCAAACGCCTGCAAACCCCGCTGGACAAGATAACCCGCTCCAGCGCGGGCAAACGGAGCTACACCAAAACCGAACGCAAGCGGGGCCGCTACATCCAGGCCCGACCGGCCCGCGGCCGGCCCAAAGACGTGGCCTTCGACGCCACCCTCCGGGCCGCCGCACCGTTCCAGCTCCGGCGGGACCACACCAACCGCGCCCTGGCCGTGGAGCGGGAAGACATCCGCGAAAAGGTACGGGTTCGCCGGGCGGCCAATCTGGTGCTGTTTGTGGTCGATGCCAGTTGGAGTATGGCCGCGGCAGAACGGATGGAAGCCACCAAAGGGGCCATTATGAGCCTGCTGGTCGACGCCTACCAGCGCCGCGACCAGGTTGGCCTGGTGGTGTTCCAAAAGGAAGAAGCCCGGCTGGTCCTCCCGCCGACCTCCAGCGTAGAGCTGGCCCAGAAAGCCCTGGCCGATGTGCCGGTCGGCGGCAAAACCCCGCTGTCTGCCGGGCTGTACCTGGCTTACCGCGTCCTCACCCAGCAGAAACGCCTCCATCCCGAAGTAATGCCCCTGATGATTCTGCTCACCGACGGCGCGGGCAATGTGTCGATGTCCAACCTGCCGGCACAGGAAGAGGCCCACCGGATGGCCCGGATGATTGCCGAAGAAGGCATCCGGTCGGTGGTTATCAATATGGAGCACGCCAGCTTCGACCGCGGCCTGGCCCAGGCCCTGGCCGATGAACTGGAAGCGCCCTGCTATACCCTGGGCCAGCTCCGCGCCGATAC
>RFJV01000113.1 GCA_003694775.1 Chloroflexota bacterium
AAACTGCACAATGTTTACCGGGAAAGGGACAAGTCCTTGCCGCCATCCCGGTGCATTCAATGCGGAGCCTTGTTCAGCGAAGGCCGGTGGACGTGGGACCAGCCGCCAGCCGAGGTTGGCGAAACCGTCTGCCCGGCCTGCCGGCGAACCGCGGACAATTTCCCGGCAGGCTATGTAGAACTGAGCGGGCCGTTCTTTATGGAGCACCGCCAGGAAATTATGAACCTGATTACCAACACCGAACAGAAAGAAAAAGCCGAACGCCCGCTGGAGCGGATAATGTCTATCATCAATGAGGCCGACCACACCCTGATAACCACCACCGGCATCCACGTAGCCCGCCGCTTAGGCGAGGCAATGGCAAAAGCCTACAAGGGAGAACTGAACATCCAGTATGCCGATGGGGAAAAGCTGGTGCGGGTTTACTGGCAGAGATAGCCGGGCCGGGTGAAACAGCACAGGCCCCGGACACCGCGTCCGGGGCCTGTTTTTTTGACCGGCCAGACCGGCGGCTATTCGTAGGCCAGCACCTCCCGCACCGTCAGCCGCGAGGCGTTCCAGGCCGGCAGGAAGCTGGCGACGGCGGACAGAACAATCACCACCGCCAGCCAGATTACCACGCCGGGAAGAGAAAAGGTGTGGTCCAGCGGCGCGTTCAGAAACTGCTTGCCGATGACATCGCTCAGGTAGTAGCTGAGCGGAAAGGCCAGCACCGCGCCTGCCAGCCAGCTCAGCACCCCAATGATAATCCCCTCGACAATGAAGACCCGGCGCACGGCCCGGTTCGACGCGCCAATGGCCCGCATCACACCGATTTCGCGCGTCCGCTCCAGCACGTTGATGCTCATCGTCCCCATCAGCCCCAACCCGCCGATAACCGCCAGCAGGACGGCCATCAGCAACAGCAGAACGATGACCACCTGAAACAGGGCCTCCACTTCTCCCATCTCCTCTTCCACTTTGGCCGTCGCCGCCACATCCATCCCGATATACTCGAAATGTTCCTCCAGTGCCCGCACAATTTCGGACTGGAAGGCCAGCGTGTGGATTTTGGTGGTGGCAAAGACGTACTGGCCGCGGCCCACATTGTGGCTGACGCGGGCAAAATAGGGGTAGTTGGCAAAGATAGTGCCCATCGGCATACCGCCGGTGGCAACGCCCACAATGGTAAAGGGACGTTCCTTACCCTCAATCTTCAGCACAATCTGCTGGCCCACATCCAGGTCTGGCTCGTCGCGCAGAACAATAGAGTTGACCACCACTGCGGCCTCGTCTTCGGGCAGGAGCCAGCGCCCCTTGATGATGGTCGGCTTGACCAGTTTGGTGTTGGGCGGCGGAGCAAACAGCATAATGTTATCGCTGTGACTGCCGTCCGGGCGCTCGCGGCGGGTGTTGTAAAAGCCCCACACCTCCGCCGTGTCGATACCGGGGATTTTCATTGTTTCCTGCAGGATACGCTCCACCCGGTAATCCCGCTCAAACTGCACCGCCACATCGTACTGGAAGTAGTCCAGCCAGCTTCGCAGGGTGCCCATCATCGACGCCCGGACGCTGAAGACGGTGATGAAAATAGCCCCGCCCAGCACCAGGGTCAGCAGAGTGAGGGTCAGCCGGAGCTTGCGCCGGAAGGTATTCCGCAGAGAAAGCAGAAGCGGGCGAGACAGCCGGCGCCGCAGAGCCGCGCTGTGCTGAATAACCAGCAGGAAGCGGTCTATCATGCTGGTGCCAAAGCGACCTTTCCCCAGACCGTAGGCGCTGATAGCCTCGCGCACCGTCACCCGCGTCCCGGCGAAAATCGGCCCCAGCGCGGCCACTACCGGAACCAGCACACCGACCAGAATTTCGGTAGCCAGGACGTTGGGCGGCAGGCGGTAGGAGGTCACATCAAAATTGAGCAAACCGGCAATGAACCGGCTGAAGTAAAACGCGGTCACCGCGCCCAGGGGTACGGCAATCAGCAGGGCCAGCAGGCCGTAGAGCACCACCGTAGCCAGGTAAAGCTCCATCACCTGCCGGGTGCGGGCGCCCACGGCCTTCATCATCCCAATCTGGCGGGTCTGCTGGGCCAGCAGTGCGGCCACTGTGTTGACCACCAGAAAGCCGCTCAGCACCAGGGCCATTGCCCCCATCGCCCCCATAATTACGGAAATGGACACCAGAATCGGGTCCAGGAACAGGTGTTTGCCCGGCTCCGGCACAAAGGTGAAGTACACCGAATGCCCGCCCCGCTCCACCTTGTCGCGCACTTTGTTGGCGACCTGCTGGATGTAATCCCGGCTGGGGTTTTCGCCTTCCACCACAAAACGCAGTTCGTTGAAATCTCTGGACTGGTCCAGCCATTCCAGCGTGTCGGTATGGATAAAGCCGTAGGAGACCCCGTCGAAGACGAACATCGCCGCGTTCAGGTCGTGCACCAGGCCGGCAATGCGCATCTGCCGGATTTTGCCGTCCGGCAGTTTTACGGGCAGAACATCCCCCACCTGGGCCTTCAGCAGTCCCAGCGCGGACCGCTCCACCAGAATTTCGTGTTCGGGTGGGGGCCAATCCCCCTCCAGGGGACGGATTTTGTCGATTTTGATGTCGTCGTAATCGGGCAGGGCCACGGCCCACAGCAGGCGAGTATCCTCCGGCCCGGTAACGGCCCGCAGAAGAACACGGCGGCGGGCCTCGGCCTCCTTGACCTCCGGCATCCGCTCGATGGCGGTGACCAGCTCTTCGCCAAACGAGTCAAAGGTAAAGATGGTGGCGTGGGCCGGGTTCGTGGCCAGATACGCTGTCCGCAGGTCGCCGGAGAGGATGGTATAGGAGGTCATAATCATGCCGATGGCAAACACCCCCACGGCGATAGACAGCACCACCACCAGGGTGCGGCTCTTATTGAGCCACAGGTCGCGCCACACCTTTTTCCAGCGTGGTCTAATGCGCATGGCTGGCCTCCTCAGCCATCAAGCGGGCGTGGGCCTCGTCGGCGGTGAGCTGGTCCACCACCTCACCGTCGACCAGCAGGATAGTGCGGCTGGCCCGCCGGGCCAGGTCCAGGTCGTGCGTCACCATCAGGATGGTTTTGCCGCGGCGCACCAGGTCTTCAAACAGGCTGAAAATCGATTCCGACGTGGCCGAATCCAGGTTGCCCGTTGGCTCGTCGGCCACGATGATGGGCGGGTCGTTGGCCATGGCGCGGGCAATGGCCGCCCTCTGCTGTTGGCCGCCCGACACTGCGGTGGGCAGTTTGTGGGCGTGGTCCGCCAGCCCGACCAGCTCCAGCAGGTGCATGGCCCGTTCTTCCCGCTCGCGCATGCGGTACATATTGCAGAAGTCCATCGGAAGCATCACGTTTTCCAGCAGGGTCAGCGTGGGCAGAAGCTGGAAAAACTGGAACACCACGCCCACGTTGCGCCCGCGCCATTCCGCAATCTGACCTTCGTTGAGGGTGTGCACCGCGGTATCGCCGACCAGCACCTCGCCGGACGTAGGCCGGTCGATGCCGGTAATCATGTTTATCAGAGTCGACTTGCCGCTCCCGGACTTACCGATAACCGCCACAAACTCGCCGGTATCTACCTGCAAATCAATCCCCTTCAGGGCGGGAAACTTACCTGCCGCGCCCTCGTATATTTTGACCACCTTTCGCAGTTCAATCAGGTGTTCGTTGCCGTACCGGTAGTGCCCGTTGTCAGTAACCTTTTGATTCCTGCTGAACCATTGTTTCAGCGATTTTATCATGAGCAGTTCACCGTTGACCATTCACTATTATTGACCGACCGTCGGTCGGTAGCGGTATTGTACCCTATGCGTGTACCGGTGTCAAAAAATCTGCCTTCCTACACCATCGACTTGCCGCCGTCCACGTGGATGGCCTGGCCCACAATGTAGGAAGCGCTGTCACTGCACAAAAAGAGGACCAGTTCGGCCACTTCTTCGGGCCAGCCCAGCCGGTGGAGGGGAATATCGGCCCGCCATTTTGCCATCATCTCCGGGTTGTGCCGCAGTTTTTCCGTCATCGGGGTGATGATGACCCCCGGACAGACCGCGTTTACCCGGATGCCGTATTCGGCAAATTCGCGGGCGCACTCTTTGGTAAACCCCACCAGACCGCCCTTGCTGGCCGCGTATGCGGCCCGCAGAGGCAGGGGAGTGGCGTGTCCGGCAATGGAAGCGATGTTAACCACCACGCCCCGGCCCTGCTGTTTCATCACCCGCCCCGCGGCCTGACTGCACAAAAAGGCCGCGGTCAGGTTGACCTCCAGGGTATGCCGCCAGTCGGCCTCGGTCATCTCCAACAGCGACGCGCTCGGCTCCACGCCGGCATTGTTGACCAGAATATCCAGCCGGCCCCAGCGAGCCAGCACCGCCTGCACCATCGCCTCCACCGCGGCCCGGTCTTCCACTGCCGCCGGGTAGGCCATCGCCTCTCCGCCAACGCCGTTAATCGCCGCCGCGGTGGCCTGGGCCGTGGCCGGGTTGATGTCGTTCACACAAACCCTGGCCCCACAGTCGGCCAGACGCTGGGCAATGGCCTGTCCAATGCCCTGCCCTGCGCCGGTCACCAGGGCCACCTGCCCCGACAGGTCGAGCTGAATTTTCATAGACTGCTCCTTCCTGTAGAATTATGGGCACAGAAAATCCGTCCGGCAGAACGGTGGCCGGTCGCCGCAGGTAGCGTTGAGCCGCATCCCCAGGTAAGGCGACGGGTCCAGGGTATTGGCGAGGTCGGTTTCGTTGAGGAAATTGCCCTGCCCGTCATCGCGGACAATACTGAAGTGAAGATGTGTGGCAATGGGCCGCCAGGAGCCGCCGTTGAAATCGCCCTGGTAGCCCAGCAGGTCGCCCTGCCGAACCGGCTTTTCCACTGTGCCGGGCGGAAAATCAGCGATGATGTAGCTCTGCCCATCCTCAGCGGCCATATGGGTGTAGTAGGTCCAAATCTGGCGGTTCGGGTTGAGGGGGTCCTGCGGATGGCGGATGATGACCGCGCTGGTCCAGCCGGGCAGGCGGGTGAGGTAGCCATCGTAAGCGGCATAGACCGGCGTTACCCCGTTGCCGTCCGGGCCAAAGATATCCAGGCCGGTATGGTTGACCGTCCCCAGCCGGCTGTCGCCGTACAGCACGCCAATCCACCCCTCCGAGGGCACAATGAACGGCGCGCCGGGACACCGGTTCTGCCCGCC
>RFJV01000635.1 GCA_003694775.1 Chloroflexota bacterium
ACCTCTATCTGCCCTTTGAGCTGGTACAGGTAGGTTTTTACGTGGTACAGTCCTACCCCGCGGTCCGGCCCCTTGGTGGAGAAGGTCGGTTCAAACAGGTGTGGGATGTGCTCCGGTGGAATTCCCCGGCCCGTATCGCTGACCTCCACAATGAAGACATCTTCCTGGCGAATGGTAAACCGCACTACGCCGCCTTCCGGCATGGCCTCCAGAGCATTGAGGGTCAGGTTAAAGAAGACCTGGGCCAGACGGGTTTTGTCGGAATTTATCACCGGGCGCGGCAGGTCGCACTCAATGACAATTTTATGGCCCAGCATCCGGTGCAGTACCAACGGTTCGATGCTTTCCAGCAGGGAGCGCAGGTTTACCGGCGCGGGGATGAGAGGCCGGTTGTGGCACAGCTCCAGCGCCAGCAGGCGGCTGTAGCGGAGCTGTTGCTGGAGGGCCTTCCAGGGGTACACCTGCAGGTCAATCTCCGGCGAACGCACCAGGAAGGAGTGCATCGTTTCGATGGCATTGAGCAGGTCGTCTGCCAGCATGTCGACCAGCTGAAGCGTGACCGAAAAGGCAGACTGCCCGCCGTGCAGGCGGCGCTGTTCCGCCAGGAGGTGGCGCAGTTCCCGAATCTGCCGCCAGAGAGTTTCCGGCGCGGCCGCGCCGGGCGGTAGTGGTGATTGGGGCAGAAGGACGGCCAGCCGGTTCTGCCGGAAGGTAATTTCGGCCCCGTAGCGGGCGGCAATCTTCAGGGCCAGCAGACGGTAAACTGCCTCCACCTGCCCGTCGAGCAGGGCCTGGGCAGTGGCCGGCCAGTCCCACTCTACAGCTGGCACGGCTCCTCCGGCGGTCACTTCCAACTGCAGTTCTACAGCCTCATCCGCAGACTGCAGACCGCGCACCACCACCGCCTCCCCGCCGATGGTCTCTGCCCATCGCCCCAGGTTGAAAAACAACTGCTGGAGCTTCAGCACCGGCAGAGACACGTCCACATCGTCTGCCCCGGCCACCTCTACCTGAACCGGCGGCAGTCCCGGCGCGCCGGCCACCTGCCGCAGGGTGCGGAGCACCGGCGACGGCTCGAATTTCTGGTAGCGCCGGATGGCGGGCGACAGCTCCGCCAGGTTTTCCTCGGCCCAATGGATGGTTTGCCAGTGGTTGAGCAGGCGGTTGAGCACTTCCGGGGCCAGCGGCGCGTCCTCATGCTGGCGAAGCAGGGTATCTATTTTGACAAACTCCGGCAGGCGGGTGGTCACTAACTGGCCGGAATCCTCCAGCGCCTGGGCCAGTTGGGGAGAGGCCCGCCACAGCCAGGCCTGGATGCTCAGCTGGCGGAAGTAGTCTACATCGCCGGCCTGGGGTTGGGGACCGGTCCAGTCTTCAAAAGGGACAAACCGGTCGCTGGCGTGAGAGGCGGCCAGCATCTGCCCGATTTCGCGAATATCCGTAAACGGCCCCTTGAAGCTGGACACGCCGTTGATGGTCAGCTTGAGCAGACCGGTGGCCTGACCGACGGTCAGATTTTCCGGCTTGAAGCGGGTGCGGACAGTATCGCAGATGATGCCGGCCGTTTCCGGTGCGGTGATAACCACAAAGGCATCGTCGGAGGCGTGTCCCACAAAATCGTTGGCCGCGCCGTACCGTTCCACCGTATCCTGCAGGATGTCGGCCATATCGACCAGCACCCGCGCCGCGGCTTCCGGCTCGCTGACCGCCTTGAACACGCCGTAGTTTTCCAGGTGGAAATAGAGCAGGACCCACGGGGCTGGGGAATCTTTGACCGAGCGAAGATGCTCGGTAATCAGCTCGCCGCCGGGCAGGTTGGTCACAGGATGAAGCAGGCTTCCGTGCCGGGAATGGCGAATAGCCGTGTTGACCCGCAGGTACAGCTCCTCGATGTCAAACGGCTGGAGGACATAGTCATCGGCCCCTACCTGGAAGGCGCGCAGAATGTCGTCGCGGCGGTTGTGCGGGCTGAGGAAGATGATAGGGGCGTAGCGGATGCGGGTATCTTGCCGCAGGACCTGGCACAGCTCGTAGCCGTTGGTATCCGGCAGGTGCACGTCCAGAAGCACCACGTTGGGTAAGGCCAGGCGGCAGGTTTCCAGCGCCTCCGCGCCCCGCGTGGCGGTCAGCACGTCGAAATCCCGGGCTTCGAAGTAGGTTTTCAGGATAGAAGAAAGTTCCGGATTGCTTTCTATAATCAGGATGCGGTGTTTGCGCACGTTGGGTCTCCGCTAGATGGGGTGATGGCGGGTTGCCAATGTCTGGCCTGTCGGGTTATAATCATACCCTATGATTGAAACAAACGCCGTTGAGTCTCCCCAAAGTTATACCGTAGAACTGCCGATTTTTCAAGGGCCGCTGGACCTTTTGCTGTCGCTCATTGAACAGCAGGAGCTGGACATCACCAAAATTTCGCTGGCCCAGGTGACCGACCAGTATCTGGCCTACCTTGACGTTATCCGGGATACCAACCCGGATGAAATTACCGACTTTCTTATTATCGCCGCAAAACTGATTTATATCAAATCTTCGGTCCTGCTTCCGAAGCCGCCGCCGAGTGTAGCCGAGGAGGAGGAAGAAGACCTGGGCGACGAGCTGGCCCGGCAGTTGCGGCTGTACAAGAAGTTCAAGGAGCTGGCGGCCCACCTGCGGGAACTGGAAGAAACGGGCCGGCGCAACTTTGTCCGGCTGGCTCCACCGCCCCGGCTGGAACCCAAACTCATCCCCGGCGAAGTAACCCTGGATGACCTGCTGGCCGCGGCGCGGCAGGCGTTCGCGGTCAAGCCGCCGGACCCGGTAGTCGATGAGGTGGTTTCTCCGGTGACGGTCACCATCGGCCAGCAGATGACGCTCATCCGCCGCGAGCTGTCCACCGGCCGGCGGGTAACGTTCCGCCAACTGCTGAGCCGGCAGAGAAACCGCATCGAAGTGATTGTAACCTTGCTGGCGATTCTGGAGCTTATCAAACGCCGGGTTATCCGTGCCCAACAGCCGGAGATGTTCGGCGACATCATCCTGGAGCCGGACGACCACGCCGCGGAGCTAACCGAAACCGA
>RFJV01000636.1 GCA_003694775.1 Chloroflexota bacterium
CCCCTACCCCCCTGCCGACCCCCATCCGCGAGTTCCAGTCCACCATTGCCGCAGACGGGCGGGTGGTTCTGCCCCAGCCGCCGGTGGTCTTCAGCTTCCAATCCGCCGGACTGTCCGGTACGGTGGCCGAGGTGTACGTGGTTCCCGGTCAGGAAGTCCGCCAGGGCGACCCGCTGGCCCGGCTGGATGATGCCGACCTGCGGCTGGCCCTGGAAAAAGCCGAGGCCGCCCTGGCTTCTCTCCAGGCCCAGATTGCCGCCGAAGAGGCCCCGCCCCTGCCCGGCGACATCGCCGAGGCACGGGCCAGCCTGGCCGCGGCCCAGGCCGAACTGGACGAACTGCTGAGCCGGCCCTCCGAGGAGGCCATCACCCAGGCCGCGGCCGACCTGCGCCTGCGGGAGGTCGAGCTAAAGCAGGCCCAGGAAGCCTACGATGCCGTAGCCTACGCCGACGGGGTCGGTATGTCGCCCCAGGCGGCGGAGCTTCAGCGGGCCACCATCAACTACGAGCGGGCCAAAGCCGCCTTTGCCGAGGCTTCCAAACCGGCCACCGAAAGCCAGCTCGCCGCGGCCCGGCTGAAGATTGCCCAGGCCCAGAACCGGCTGGACAAACTGCTCAACGGCCCCACCGAGGAACAGCGGGCGGCCAACCAGGCCCGTCTGCACGAGGCCGAGCTTCAGGTGGAGGAGGCCCGGCGCAACCTGTCCAAAGCTATCCTCTACGCCCCCTGGGACGGCCTCGTGACCGCGGTGAACGGCGCACCCGGCGTGTCGACCGCCAACGCCTCTGTCACCCTGGCCCGCGTGTCGCCCCTGCGTTTTGCCACCACCAATTTCAGCGAGCGCAACCTGCCCGATATCCACCCCGGCGACCCGGCCACCATTTACCTCAAGGCTTTTCCGGGCGTGCCCTTTCCGGCGGTGGTCTACCGGATAGACCTGGAAGCCTCCGCCCTGGACGGCGACACGGCCCTCTTTACCGTGTACCTGGATTTCAACCCCGCGGATTTCGACATCCGGCCCGGCATGACCGGCCGGGTGGAAATCAAGCTCACCCCCAACCGGTGACCGCCCATGCGCCGGTTTGCTTCGGTTCGTCTGCCCGCGGTTCTGCGCTCCCGGCCCGATGACTGGCTGGCCGCCGGTCTGGCCGCGGCGGCTTTTCTGCTGTACCTGGGCACGCTGGCCCCCACGGTGGTCACCATTTTTGACGACAGCCTGGAATTTCAGCTGGTCACCTACCTGGCCGGCATTGCCCACCCTACCGGCTACCCCCTGTACACCATGCTGGGCAAGCTGTTCACCCTTCTGCCGGTGGGGGATGTGGCCTACCGGGTAAACCTGATGAGCGCGGTTTTTGCCGCGGCCGCGGTGGGGCTGGTGTACCGGCTGGCCGTGGAGGCGGCCCGCCCGCGCCGCGGTCTGCCCCACCTGGACGGCTGGCCCCGGCGGGCCGGCGGAATCACTGCCGCGGCCCTGTTTGCCGTGGGGCCGGTGTTCTGGTCGCAGGCCACCATTGCCGAGGTGTACAGCCTGCACAGCCTGTTTGTGGCCCTGCTCCTGCGGCAAAGCCTCACCCTGCGCCGGGAGCAGGACCTGTACCGGCTGGCCTTCCTGGCCGGTCTGTCGCTGACCCACCACCGCACCGCGGTGCTGGTTTTCCCGGCCCTGGCCCTGCCCCTGCTGACCGCCCACCGCCGGCGGCTGGCCCGTCCGGCGGTGTGGGGCAAGATGGCCGCGGCCGGTTTTCTGCCCCTTCTGCTGTACCTGTACCTGCCCCTGCGGGGACACATCGGCTCGCTGGACGGGACGTATGAAAACACCTGGGCCGGCTTCTGGCGGCACGTGTCCGGCGGGGGGTACGGGGTGTTCATTTTTGGCAACCCGTTCAACCAGACCCGCGGGCCGGAGTTTTACCTGCACCTGATGTCGGACCAGTTCTACACCCTGGTGCCGGGATTGATTGGCCTGCTCTACCTGCTCTGGTTTGGTCGACGCGCCGCGGCCGGGGTGACCGGTCTGGCCTTTGCCGCGTTTACTGCCTTCAATCTCCTGTACCGGGTGGCCGATATCGAGGTCTTTTTTATCCCCAATTTTCTGCTGTGGGCGGTGTGGAGCGGCGCGGGCGCGGCCTTTCTGCTGGGGACGGCCGCGGTTCTGCCGCGGCCATCCTGGCGACCGGCGGCCGCGGGGGTGCTGGTGGGGCTGTTCGGCTTTATCATTCTGCAGTTGGGACTGCACGGGGCCGCGGCCCTGCGCCAGAAGTACACCTGGCAGGTGCACGATACCGGGCTGGATATGCTGGCCCAGCCGCGGCCCGGCGAACCGGCGGCCATTGTGGGCATTCTGGGCGAGATGACCCTTCTGCGCTACTTTCAGGCCACGGAGCAGGTGCGCCCGGACATTCTGACCGTGCCCGCGGACCGGGAGGCAGACCGGCTGGCCGCGGTGAGCCGTCTGCTGGCCGGGGGCAAGGCGGTGTACCTGACCCGCGACCTGCCGGGCGCGGCGGCGCGGTGGTCGCTGGCCGCGGCGGGGCCGCTCATCCGGGTGCTCCCGGCGCCGCAGACCGTGCCGCCGGATACGGCCTTTCCCGGCGGTCCGGTGGTCGGGCCGGGCATCCGGCTGGCCGGCTGGGACTGGTCGCGGCCGGTGCATTCCGGGCCGGGACCCGCGCCCCTGCGCCTGCGGCTGGTCTGGCAGGTGCAGAATCCGGTGGCGGAGGCGCTGAAGGTGTCGGCCCGGCTGGTCGACATAAACGGCCAGACCGTGGCCGCGGTGGACGCGGGTCCGGTGCATTTTGCTTACCCTACCCCGGCCTGGCGTCCCGGCGAGTTTGTAACCGATGGGTACGACCTGCCTCTGCCGGCCAACCTGCCGGCGGGCGCGTATACGCCCCGGCTCATCTGGTACAATCCGGCGGAGAACGCGGCGGAGGTGGGCCGCATAGACCTGCCGGCAGTGACTCTGCCGTGAGGTGGCGGGTCAGCCCAGCGGTTTGACCAGCAGGGGCATGCGCATGTCGGTGGGGGTGAAGCCAAAGCGGCGGTAGAGGGTCATGGCCCGGAGGTTGTGCTCCTGGGTGTTGAGGGTGATGCGGGCCGCGCCTTGGGCGATGGCCTCGGAGAGGACGCAGTGCAGGAGCTGGCGGCCAATACCCCGGCCCTGGTAGGCGGGGTGGACGGCCAGCCGGGTGATGTGGGCGTGACTGCGGTAGATGTCGCACCAGATGTAGCCGACGATTTGGCCCTCCATTTCGGCCAGCAGGAACAGGGCGGCCTGGGCCAGCCCCTCGGCCAGCTGACCGATGGCCTTGTGCCACAGCTCGCCAAAGGCCAGGGCGTCCAGGTGGGTCAGCCGGGAGAGGTCCAGCCGGTGGGCGGTGCGGAGGCGGGCCACCGCGGCCACTGCCGGCAGGGGCAGGTCTGCCGGACGCTCCAGGGTGGTCACCCATTCGTGGGCGGTAAAGCCGCGGTCCAGAAGCGGCTGGATGAGCCACTCGTCCCCGCCAATGTAGACCAGCCGGTCGGCCTGGAGCCGGCGGGCCAGCTTTTCCACGGCCGGCAGGAGCAGGTCCAGGTAGGGGGTGAGGTGCCAGGTGTCGCGCACGCCCAGGGCCACCAGAAAGGCCAGCGGCGGCGCGGCCTCTATCTGGATGAAGCCGCGCACACCCACCGGGTCTTCGGCCAGCACGCCGGGCAGGGTGCGGATGCGGCTGTGGAATTCTACCGGGGAGATGCGGATGGCGACCCGCCAGGCGCTTTCCATCAGCCCGACCAGCCGCGGCGCGTCTGCCGGCCGGATGGCCCGGATGGTGGTGCTTTGCCGGTTGGTGGCCGGGATGGTCATACGGCGTGTCCTCCGGTGAGAATACGGTAGACGGCAGACGGTAGGCGGCAGGCAAGATACGGGAACGCCTTGCCGGTTGGCCCGGCAGGCAGAAGTGAATCCCCTGAAGGGCAATTGTAAATGGCGGGCAGGGGATTGTCAAGGCCGGCTGGCGGCAGAGCCGTCCACGAAATTTTCACGAATATACGAATACCCGACCTGTCCCCGCCAGGGGGATGGATGGCCTGGAGGGGCGAATAATTATTCGCCGCTACGGATGCCGCATTTTCAGAACGTAGGGGCAACCCCTTGTGGTCGCCCGGTGGGGGCACGGCGGCGCTGTGACCCGCGGGAAGCTCCCTTTGTGCCGGGATTTGCCCGCCGGGCCAAAATGGGGTATCATTAGACTGACCGGACTGCATTCCGGCCCATCTGTCGGACGGTTTGCGAGAACCCCCCTCCGGAGAGGCCGGAATCGGGGTGGTCTGGAGGGGGGTTCTCGCAAAAAAATTTTTGTGGGATGGAGGTGGCTTATTAGCGA
>RFJV01000637.1 GCA_003694775.1 Chloroflexota bacterium
AAAATTCTGGAACTACAGGAACGCAAAAAAAACCTGGTGGAGCAGTTGATTACCACAGAAAGCAGTTTCTTCAAACAGCTAACTGTGGATGATATTCAGATACTGTTCAGTTAGAGGAGTGCAGTAGTCCCGGTTAAAATAGCGTTTCTGTAGGACAACTGCTAGCAGTTGTCCTACAGAAATTTTCATACCATCGGTGTCGTCCCGCCAGGGACTGTCCGACTCCCTTGCTTCCTTCCTCTTGTCCTACCCCAGCAGACGCCATACCTGCGCCACCAGGAAGGTGACCATAAAACCCATTCCCAGCGGCAGGAGTGCGGCCACGGCCGTCCATTTGGCACTGCCGGTTTCCTTATAAATGGTGTAGATGGTGGTACTGCACGGGTTGTGTATCAGACTGAACAGCATCAGATTGACCGCCGTCAGCAGGGTCCAGCCGCCGGCCCGGAACAGGGCCATTGTTTCGGAAATATCGCCCTCGAACATCACCCCCGCGCCCGCGCCGGCCTGCACGCCGGTCACCAGCACCGTCAGCATCAGGACGGTGGGGATAACAATTTCATTGGCCGGAATGGCGACGATATAAGCCAGCAAAATTACGCCGTTCAGGCCAATCAGCCAGCCGACCGGATTCATCCAGGTAATCAGGTATTCGGCAATGCTGGCCCCGCCAATCTGCACGTTGGCAATCAGCCAGATGACCATCCCCGCCGGCAGGGCAAAGACAATCGCCCGCCACAGCACGTAAATCGTCCGGTCAATCAGAGAGGTGTAGATGGTCTGCCAGACCCGCGGCGGACGGTACGGAGGCAGTTCCAGGCTGAAGGTAGACGGCTGTCCCTTCAGCCAGGTGCGGCTGAGTGCCCACGAGACCACCAGACTCAGGATGACTCCCAACATAGCAATCCCCACCACGGCCAGGGCGGAAATGAGGCCGGCAAAATGGGCCGGCACCAGTGAGCCGATGAACAGGGTGGCAATCAGTATCTGGGTGGGCCAGCGACCGTTGCACAGGGCAAAGTTGTTGGTGATAATGGCGATAAGCCGCTCGCGCGGGCTGTCGATAATGCGGGTCGACACGACCCCGGCGGCGTTACAGCCAAAGCCCATCATCATACTGAGGGCCTGCTTGCCGTGTGCTCCGGCCCGCTTGAACAGGTTGTCCAGGTTAAAGGCCACGCGGGGCAGGTAGCCAAAATCTTCCAGCAGGGTAAACAGGGGGAAGAAAATCGCCATCGGCGGGAGCATGACGCTGACCACCCAGGCCGTTGCCAGGTAGGCCCCGTCGATGAGCAGGCCGCTGAGCCACCACGGCAACCCTGCCGCCACCGCCAGCCCCTTGAGCCACGGATGCAGGGTGTCGACCAGAATAGAGGCCAGAAACTCCGATGGTACATTGGCCCCGGAGATGGTTATCCAGAACACCACGGTAAAGAGCAGAACCATCAGCGGAAAGCCCCAGACACGGCTGGTCACCAGCCGGTCGATGGTCCGGTCCAGGTCGAAGCGGGGCGGTTTGTCCGGGTAGGAGACGGCCCGGTCGGCGATGTGGGCCGCCTCGGTGAACAGGGCCTCTACCAGGGTTTCGTGTACGTTGCCCCCCAACTGCCAGCGCAGACGGTTAGCGGTGTCCAGAATGTCGCGGGCCAGTTCGGGGGAAAAAGCCGGTTGGGCCGGGTGCTGTGCTTCGTGTCTAAGCATGCTGTACTGCCTCCAACTGCCAGGCCAGATTTCCGGTTGACGCGCCGGGGTCGTCGCGGGTCAGGTCGCCCAGTTCGCCTTTCTCGATAGCTTCGATGATGCGCTGGTCGCCGTCCAGCAGGCGCAGAGCCACCCAGCGAGCATTGGGCAGGCCGGGAAAGGCGGCTTCTATTTTGGGGACCAGCTCGGCCAGGGCTTGCTTGAGGGCCGGCGGTTCATTCCTCAACCGGTGGGGCTTGCAGACGTACTGTCCCGTTGCCACTTCGCTGATAGCCTGAAGCAGGTCGGGGATGCCCTCTTTTGAGCGGGCGCTGGTCGGCACGACGGGGACACCCAGGTGGCGAGCCAGGGTGCGGGCGTCGACCGTCAGACCGTGCCGGCGGGCTTCGTCCATCAGGTTCAGGGCCACTACGGCCCGGTCGGTAATTTCCAGTACCTGGAGCACCAGGTTCAGGTTGCGCTCCAGGCGGGTGGCATCGGCCACAATCACGGTGACATCCGGCTGTCCAAACAGGATGAAGTTGCGGGCCACTTCTTCATCCAGACTGGTTGACAGCAGGGAGTAAGTGCCCGGCAGGTCGACAATTTTGTAGTTGTACCCGCCGTAAGAAAAGCCACCTTCGGCGCGGGTGACGGTTTTGCCGGGCCAGTTGCCGGTATGCTGGCGCAGTCCGGTCAGGGCGTTGAAAATGGTGCTTTTGCCGGTATTGGGGTTGCCGGCCAGGGCCACGACAAAATCGTAATTTTCCATATCGATGCCCAGCTTAATCAGGTTGCCCAGATTGTGCGCCGGGCAGGCCTGACATCCAGCAGATGTGGCTGTACTCATCAGTCCAATCTCCAATCTCTAATTTCCGGTCTCTTTTACTTTTTCCGGTTCAGGTACACGTTCGATGTTAATCATAGCGGCCTGTTCTTTGCGCAGGCCGATGAGCGCGCCGCGGATGCGGTAGGCGGTGGGGTCGCCGCTGGGGCTGACCATCTCCGCCTTGATGATGGTTCCGGGCAGAATACCCAGGTCCATGAAGCGGCGGCGCTCCATACCGCGGCAGGCCGGCGAGATGCTGACCACCCGGCCCGTTTCCCCCGGCTTGAGGTCCGAGAGGCGGAAGGCCGCGGGTGTGGTCACTTTGTCTGGCAAGGGGACCACGGACACGTTGTTCGCCAGCAGGGGGGCCAGCACACATTCCCGGCCATCGGCCAGAAAACGAATGCGCTCCGGAGCGGCTTCCAGCACCTGGATGTTCATTCCGGGGTGCAGACCTTCGGCCACCAGTTGGGCATAGACCACGGGCGGCTCGTCTTCCACGTGGACAATGCGGGCCGCGTCGCCGGCAGAAAGGCGGGTGAGCGGCTGTCCGCCGTGGGGGACAAAATCGCCGCTGGCGGTGGGAATGGGGTCGCCGTGGGGGTCGTGAATGGGATGCCCCAGCCGGGCCGACAGTACGTCAGCCTCCTGGGGGGTCAGCAGATGCTCCTGCTGGTCGGCGCGTTCGTGCCACTCGTCTTCCGGGAAGCCGGTTTCATCGGCCAGGTATCGCTCCCAGAGCCGGTGCGCCCGGATGACCTGCAGGGCGTAGTTCTGACCGGCATCGGTCAGGCGCATCTCGTCGCCCTCCATTTTGACCAGCCGGCGGGCAACCAGACGTTCCAGCAGTTCGGCCACGGTATTGATGGACACCCTCAGCGCGCCGGCAATGCTCTGCAAGGTAGGCCGGCGACCTTTGGATTCGTAGCTGTACATATGTTTCAGCGCGTCTTCGCTGAGAATGCGTTCGGTGTGCTTTTCCAGTTTGGGCATAACGTTCCCTTGATTATTTTTGGTGTCTAAATTAATTTTTAGTCTAAGCTAAAACAGTTTTCAACATTATACTCCATAATTGGCGGCGCGTCAACCCCCTGCAATCGGGCGGGTGCGTTTCAAATTTTTGCCTGTCCCGGCAGAACCGGGGACGGATTTTGCGTTTCTGGCCGTCCGCGAATACAACACGAACCCCCTACCGGACAGGGACACGAATGGATTGCCTCCCCTGAAAATAGCCGTTTACCCCGTAGGCGGGGCATCCCAATGCCCGCCGGGGCGATGACTGACTCGCCCGGCATAGGGATGCCGGGGCTACGGATAAAGGACAACGAATTTTTCACTTGTGCCCGGTACGGGTATTCTCGTTGTCGTCC
>RFJV01000114.1 GCA_003694775.1 Chloroflexota bacterium
AGTTGTCCTACCATCTCCCTGGTGAGGACAGGTCGTGTATTCGTGTATTCGTGAAAAATTCGTGGATGGCTCCACTTACCAAAAAAATGAAACGCACCCGGAGCTGGCCGTACCTCATCTTTGACAAACTACCATCTCTCTTTTAAAATGTAACAGGTTTCTACCATAAATTTCTCTCTGATACTGACAAAATAGCAAAGGGTGTAATGGTGGACGATAGTTCTGTTCCCAGTAGTTTGGGGCATCTGCCCCTTAACCCGCCGTTCTTCGTACTGCCAATCAAATAACCCCCCGGAGGTCCCCTAGACCATGGCCGCGCCTCCGGGGAATTCCACAACCGGAGGTGTTACCATGGAACAAGCAGTCCTCGAACAGACTCTGGCGCGGGTCCGGGACGCCCTGGAGTCGAACGACCTTGCCACCGCCACCTCTATCATCGAGGCCCTGCGTCCGGCAGACCAGGCCGATATTTTTTCCGACCTGGACGACAACCAGCAGGCATCCCTGCTCCCCCGCATCAATCCTGCCGATGCGGCAGACATCATCGAAGAGATGTACGACCAGGACGCGGCGGAAATTGCTGTCCAGCTTCCGCTGAGCGTGCTGACGCGCATCGTCAACGAGATGGAGCCAGACGAGGCCGCCGACCTGCTGGATGACCTGCCGCCCGACCAGGCCGAAATCATTCTGGCCGGGCTGAAAGCGGGTCAAAAAGTAAAATCCCTCATCAGCTACCCCGACGACACCGCCGGCGGCCTGATGACCACCTCTTTCCTGGCCCTTCAGCGCCGCTGGACCGCGGAGCAGTGCATCGAGGCCATCCGGGCCTGGCATCCCGAAGACGAAACCATCTACTACCTTTTCGTCACCGACCGGCTGAACCGGCTGGTCGGCGTGGTCAGCCTGCGCCAGCTCATTGTCGCCCCACCCAAAACCCCGGTCGGAGAGCTGATGGACCCGGATGTCATTTACGTCACCGTCGACACGGACCAGGAAGACTGTGCCGAACTGATGCAGAGATACGACCTGCTGTCTTTGCCGGTAGTGGACGAAAACCGGGTCCTCCTGGGCATCATCACCATCGACGACCTGGTCGACGTTATCCAGGCAGAAGCCAGCGAAGACATCCAGCGACTGGGCGGCGCGGAACCGCTGGACCGGGCCTATCTGGATACCGGCATTCTGACCATCACCCGCAAGCGCATCGGCTGGCTACTGCTTCTGTTCATCACCGCCACCCTGACCGGCTATGTGATGGACTCGTTCCAGGAGGAACTGCAAACCGCAGTCGCCCTGGCTATCTTTATCCCCATGCTCATCGGCACGGGCGGCAACGCTGGTTCCCAGACCACCGCCACCATCATCCGTGCCCTGGCCGTGGGGGATATCGACTGGGGCGACGCGCTCAAAGTGTGGTGGCACGAGGTCAATGTAGGCGCTACGCTGGGGGTAGTGATGGCCGCAATTGCCTTTCTGCTGGCCCTGACCTGGGTATCCAGCTTTGAAATTGCCCTGACCGTGGCTGTCTCAATTATGATTATTCTGCTCTGGGCCACCGGGGTTGGCTCTCTGCTTCCGCTGGTGGCCTCCCGCATCGGTATCGACCCCACTGTTGTCTCCGGCCCGGTTATGAGCACCCTGGTCGATGCCACCGGCCTGTTCATCTATTTTTCCGTGGCCCGGATGATTTTGAAGCTGTAGCCCGATTTTCGCGGCCTCGCTCGATTGTGTTATAATGACCGGGCAGTGGACAGCAGAAGGCCCGCCCTCCATCTGTCCACTGCCCAGTCCGTTTTTTGACTTGCTCACAAAGGGGCGATTTCCGGCTTGAAAAAATCGTTCGACGCCCTCCTGCTGTTTATTCTGGTTATCGCCAGAGTGCGCATCGACACCCTGGCCGACCTGGTTCTGCCCCAGCGCCACCAGGATGTGCGCCGGCTGGTGGAAGGCTGGTGGCCCGCGGCCAGCCTGGATTTGCTGGCCGATTGGCTGACCGACCCGGTATCGCTGGTGCTGGTCAGCACAGCTTTTGGCCTGCTCCTGCTGTATTTTCTGGTCGACCTGCTGGCCCCGCGGCTGGGCGACACGCGCTCGCACCGCCTGAAACTGGGCCTGATTTACGCCATCATTGCCGTGCTGGTCTTTGGCAAAACCTTCCTGCTGATTGGCCTGCGGCACATCACCGGGCCGGCCAGCTACACCCACGATGGCGGCGTCATCCAGACCGAAGCCACTATCCAGTTCTTTCTGGACGGAAAAAGCCCGTACCTGGAAGATTATCTCGACACGCCGATGGCGGAATGGGGCATTGAATACCGCACCGCCCTGTACCACTACCCCTACCTGCCGTGGACGTTTGTCTTTTCGACCCCCTTTTACCTGCTCAGCCGGGCTGTGCTGGGCTGGTTCGACCAGCGGTTTGTGTACCTGCTCCTCTTTGCCCTGACCCTGGCGATGGCGCAGTCGCTGGGCTGGGGCCGGCAGGCCAGGCGAGTCGGAGTGATGCTGGTCGGTCTGAACCCCATTCTGGCCAGCGACGTGATTTTTGGGCAAAACGACTCCTTCATCCTGTTCTGGATTGTGCTGAGTCTGTGGCTTCTGCGCCGGGCGGAACAGAGCCAGAGTCCGCGGCGCTGGACGCTGGCCGCGGCGCTGGCTTTTGGACTGGCCTGCGCCAGCAAGCCAACGGCCTGGTTTCTGGCCCCCTTCTGGGCGCTGTACCTTCTGCGGGCAGAGTGGGGACCGCGGCTGGTCCCCCCGCCGAGCCGCTGGGGGCGGCTTATCGGCTTGCTGTGGCGGCAGGCGTGGCCGGCGGTGGTCGCCATACTGGTAGTGGTCGGACCCTGGTTTGTGTGGAGTCCGGCGGCCATGATAGACGACGTGTGGCGCTGGAGCGCGGGCACGGCAGAGCAGGCGTACCAGATTCGGGGCTGGGGAGTCAGCAATTTTGTGCTGGCCTTGCAGTTGGTCCCGGACCGGCTGGCCTACTGGCCTTTCTGGCTTACCGAAACCGTGGTCGCCGCGCCGGTGCTGGCCCTTCTGCTGTGGCGGCAGGGGCAGGAAAACACCATGGGGCGAATGCTGTTCGGCTACGTGGTTTTGCTGTTCGGCTTTTTCTACATGTCCCGCTTTTTGAACGAAAACTATCTGGGATATCTGGCCGCTTTTCTATCTCTGGCCCTGGTGGTCGACCCGCCGGGGGTGGGGATTGGGGATTAGAGATTGGAGATTAGAGATTGGAGATTGGAGATTAAACTCCCCAACTCACAAACTCATCAACTCTCCAACTCTCCAACTCGCAAACTCACAAACTCACAAACTCACAAACTAATTTCGGAGGAAACGATGTTGCAGGAAAACGAAATGGCCCCGGATTTTGAACTGCTGGACGATACCGGCCAGCCAACCCGCCTGTCCGATTTTCGCGGCAAACGGGTTCTGCTGTACTTTTATCCCAAAGCGATGACTGGCGGCTGAACGCGCCAGGCCCAGGGAATCCGTGACGATTTTCCCAAATACCAGGAAGCCGGTGTGGTAGTGCTGGGCATCAGTCCCGATTCGGTGGCCCGGCAGGCCAAATTCAAGCAAAAAGAGAACCTGCCCTTTACCCTGCTGGCCGACGAGGCCCACGAAGTGGCCGAAAAGTACGGCGTGTGGGTGGAAAAATCAATGTACGGGCGCAAGTATTGGGGCGTGGAGCGGACATCATTCCTGATTGGACCGGATGGCCGGATTGAAAAGATTTTCCGCAAGGTCAAGCCGGATACCCACAGCCAGCA
>RFJV01000638.1 GCA_003694775.1 Chloroflexota bacterium
AGAATTTTAGGAATTCTGGACAAACCTGGGGGGATTCGCCCAGCAGAGCTGGATGCTTCGCGAGGGGGAATCCCCCCGCGCCCCCCTGTCTGTCCAAAATTTTTGGACAGACCCATTCTGAACCAAGAGGTCAGGGAATGAAGCTCTCTATCGTAATGCCGTGTTATAACGAAATCCATACCATCGACGAAATTGTCCAGAAAGTTCTTTCGGTTGACCTGCCGTTTGAGCGGGAGCTGGTTATTGTGGATGATTATTCCACCGACGGCACGCGCGATTACCTGAAAAAATTTGAAAACGACCCGCAAATCAAGGTGGTGTACCATCCCCACAATCAGGGGAAAGGCGCGGCCTTACGTACCGGGTTTGCCCAGGCCAGCGGCGATATCATCATCATTCAGGATGCCGACCTGGAATACGACCCCAACGAGTACCCCAAACTGCTCAAACCCATCCTGGAAGGCAAGGCCGATGTGGTTTACGGCTCCCGCTTCATCGGCGGCGAGTCGCACCGGGTGCTGTATTTCTGGCATTCCATTGCCAACCGGGTGCTGACCCTGCTGTCCAACATGTTCACCGACCTGAACCTGACCGACATGGAAGTGTGCTATAAGGTCTTCAAACGCAGTATCCTGGAGCAAATCACCCTGGAAGAAGACCGCTTTGGTTTTGAGCCGGAATTTACGGCCAAGGTTGCCCGTCTGCGGTGCCCGATTTATGAAGTGGGTATCTCCTACTACGGACGTACTTACGAAGAAGGCAAGAAAATCAACTGGAAAGACGGCATCCGGGCGGTTTATGTCATTCTGAAGTACGGGTTGTTCAAACGGTGAGGAACCGGCGAATTTTATAATTGTGAAGTGTGAAATCTGCCGCCCTGCTACCCTGCTACCTGGTTGCTAACCCAATTTATGTCTCTTTATTGCCCACTGCACAAAGATATGGTAAGATAGTTATGTATTTCACGCGGGTTTTCCTCTGCTGCAATCCGTGTGACCCTCTCCAGGTTCGATAGAAAATCCAACAATTCAGGAGAAGGAGCGAGCAATGGCTGCAAGTACCGTACCAGATATTGTCATAGGCAGATTGCCATTGTATTTGCGGGCCTTGACAATGATGAGCGAGGCCGGCCAGGAGTACACCTCATCACACGAGCTGGGCCAGCAGTTGGGCATCGGTTCGGCCCAAATTCGCAAGGATTTATCCCATTTTGGCGAGTTTGGCAAGCAGGGAACCGGCTACGAGGTCAATTTTCTCAAGGAACAGCTGGCCAAGATTCTCAAGGTAGACCGCGATTGGCCGGTAGCACTGGTCGGTTTTGGCGACCTGGGGCAAGCCATTGCTCATTACGGGGGGTTTGCGGCCAAAGGGTTCCACATTCAGGCCATCTTCGACAATGACCCGGCCAAAATTGGGCAGGAAGTCAACGGCAAACAGGTACAGGATATTGCCCGTTTATCCGAAATAATCCGCCAACAGCAAATCAAGATAGCCATCATTGCCGTTCCGGCCTTTGCCGCCCAGGCTGTGGCGGACCAGCTGGTAGAGGCCGGGGTAAAGGCCATTCTCAACTATGCGCCTATCACCCTGAAGGTTCCGGAGGGGGTGCGGGTGCAGTACATCGACCCTGTGGTGCACCTGCAGTGGATGGCCTATTATCTGGAGTAGAAGCTTAAGCCGGATACCGGTGAACAAAAAGAGGGACACGACAAAAATGTGTCCCTCTTTGTATTTCTGCGGTTTATCTGGGGTTTAGTAGTAGGCCGGCATAGCCGCCCGCTCCAGGGCCTCGCGCATATCCAGCCCCCGACCGGCCCCCAGGGCCACGCAGGCCACCGGGTTGTCGGCCACGTAGCAGGGCACGCCAATCTGCTCGGTGAGGAACATATCCAGGTTGCGGAGCAGGGCCGTTCCGCCGGTCATAATGATGCCCCGGTCGATGATGTCCGCGGCCAGTTCGGGCGGGGTTTTTTCCAGCACACTTTTGACCACCCCGGCGATGGCGGTCAGCGGTTCGGTGATGGCTTCGGTGACTTCCTGGGAGGTGATGGTAATGGGGCGGGGCAGGCCGGTGACCTGGTCGCGGCCTTTGATTTCCATCTCCAGCGGCTCGTCCATCGGCAGGGCACTGCCGATATTGATTTTGATATCTTCCGCGGTCTGTTCACCAATTATCAGGTTGTGCTTCCGGCGCACGTGGTTGATGATGGCTTCGTCCAGCTTCATCCCGGCAATGCGCACCGAGTTGCTGGTGACAATGCCGTTCATCGAAATAACCGCCGCCTCGCTGGTTCCCCCGCCGATGTCTACCACCATATTGCCGGTCGGTGTGTCGATGGGCATACCGGCGCCAATTGCCGCGGCCAGCGGTTCCGGGATGGTGTAAGCCTGTCGACGCGCCGCCTTGCGGGCCGCGTCTTCCACAGCCCGGCGCTCCACGCTGGTAATGCCTACCGGCGTGCTGACCATCACCTCCGGCGGGAAGAGCCGGAACCGGCCCACCAGCCGGTCGATGTAGAATTCCAGCATCCGTTCCGTAACGTAATAGTCGGCAATGACACCATCGCGCAGAGGCCGGGAAATTTCGATAGCTTCGGGAACCCGGCCCAACATGGCCCGCGCTTCTTCGCCAATGGCGACGATACGCTCATCCTGGGAAATAGCCACAATGGACGGCTCCTGGAGTACAATTCCCCGGCCTTTCATGTAGATGAGAATGCTGTAAGTCCCTAAATCAATTCCGAGTTTCTTTTCAAACATAAAGATTCCTGCCTTAGAGAGGGGACTCTACTTCCTTACACCTTACTCTGGTTCCCTGCTACTTGCTACCCTGCT
>RFJV01000115.1 GCA_003694775.1 Chloroflexota bacterium
GTTTTACCACGCCGGTTACCCTGAGCGTCGGCGCACCACCGGACCTGCAGGTCAGCCTGTCGCCGGCAGTGGTGACCCCGCCCGGCACTGCCCTCCTGACCATCACCGACACCCATCCCGGCCCCGACCTTCTGCCCGGCATCCTGTACACCCTGCCCATCTCCGCCACCAGCGGCGATGTAACCCGTACGGCCAGCATCAGCCTGCTGGTCGGCGGGGCGCGGGTGTACGTGCCGGTGATAGTGAAAGGAAGCGGATAGCTGGGACAGCGGTAAACGCCCCCTCCCGCCGCGCTTTAATTTATTTCTAACAGATTTTGGGTATAATATTTATGAGCAAGCGGCAGAAATATCACGCGGCCTGTTATCGCCGCCGTGTGACCTTGTGCCTTATTCGTGGACGGCGGTCTTTCATCCTTCCGCCTTCTGCCTTCATCCCTTATTGACACCAGGAGGAAGATACCGGCAATGTATTTCTACGATTCGACCTTTTTCTGCTTTATTATTCCGGCCCTGATACTGGGTATGATTGCCCAGGCCGCGGTAAAAAGCAGGTTCAGCAAGTATTCGCAGGTCAGAACGATGCGCGGCCTGACCGGCGCACAGGTAGCCCGGCAAATTCTGGATGCCAACGGCCTGTACGACGTGGTGGTGGAAGAGACCCAGGGCTTCCTGAGCGACCATTACGACCCGCGCTCCCGCACCCTGCGGCTGTCGCCAGACGTGGCCCGGATGCCCTCGGTGGCCGCGGTCGGCGTGGCCGCGCACGAGGCCGGGCACGCCTTACAGCACGCCCAGGGCTATGTTCCCCTGCAGATTCGCAGTCTGATGGTGCCGGCGGTGCAGATTGGAAGCTGGGTCGGGCCGCTGATTATCATTAGCGGTCTGGGCCTGGAATTCCTGATGCGCGCCTCTGGGCTGGGGATTACCATCGCCTGGTTTGGGGTGATGCTGTACGCCCTGGTGGCCCTGTTTGCCATTGTTACCCTACCGGTAGAGCTGGACGCCAGCGCCAGAGCCAAGAAACTGCTCTACCAGTACAACATCGTCGACCGGCAGGAGCTGAGCGGGGTCAGCAGTGTGCTCAACGCCGCGGCCTGGACGTACGTGGTAGCCGCCATTGCCGCTCTGCTGGAGCTGGCCCGCTGGATTTTCATTCTGACCAGCTTCAGCCGGCGGGATTAGAGAATCGGCAGGATTGGAGACCGGGAGATTAGAGATTTGTACCGCAAAATTGCTCTGGCTGTTCTGACTGCAAGCCTGTTTACCCTGACCGCCTGCAACCTGTCGCGGCTGGCAGAAGAATCGGCGCGGCTGGTAGAAGAGACCGCAGAAGAGACCGCCGCGCCGACCGCAACCCCTTCTGGCAGAACCGCGACCGAAGCAGGCGCGGTGCAGGTTATCCCTGCGCCGCTGGCTCCGGCCCCCACCCCCCTGCCCACCGCGGTCATCGCCGAAGCCGATGCCGAAGAGCTTCTGCTTATCAATCTGTATGAGCGGGTCAACCCATCGGTGGTGAATATTGTGGTCACCGGGACGGGAGACAGTGCCGGCCGGCCCGGCGCCCAACTGTTCCCCCGGCAGGGACAGGGGTCCGGCTTTGTGTACGATAAGGCCGGACACATCGTCACCAACAACCACGTCATCGCCGAAGCAGACACCATTGAAGTGACCTTCTATGATGGCGTCTCGGTGAAAGCGGAAGTTGTCGGCACAGACCCGGACAGCGACCTGGCCGTCCTCAAGGTTGATGTACCGCCGGAAAGCCTGCGGCCCGTGGAATGGGGCAACTCCGATGACCTGCGGGTCGGCCAGCGGGCGGTCGCCATTGGCAACCCCTTTGGCCTGGCCGGAACGCTGACCAGCGGCATCATCAGCGGTCTGGGACGCACCCTGCCGGTCAACCCGACTTTCCGCATCCCGGAAATCATCCAAACCGACGCGGCCATCAATCCCGGCAATTCCGGCGGCCCACTGCTCAATTCCGACGGAGAGGTCATCGGTATCAACACCGCCATTGTACCCAACCTCAATATTATGGGCGAACGTTCGTTTTTGGGGGTCGGCTTTGCCATTCCCTCCAACCTGGCCCGACGAGTCATCCCCAGCCTGATTGAAACCGGCACCTACCAGCATCCCTGGATTGGGGTTTCCGGCAACACGGTGACCCCGGTCATTGCCCAGGCCATGGAACTGCCAGAGGCCCGCGGCGCGCTGGTGGTCGAGGTGCTGTCCGGCACCCCGGCAGATAAAGCCGGTCTGCGCGGCGGCACACGGGAACTGCCGGGAGTCAACACCCTCATCGGCGGAGATGTTATCATCGGCATCGAGGACGAGCAGGTATACGAGTTTGACGACCTGCTCTCGTTCCTGGCCCGCCGCGGCGAAGTGGGGCAAACCGTCACTCTGACCATCATCCGCAACGGCAAAACCCGCACCATCGACCTGACCCTGGAAGCCCGCCCCCCGGCTGAAGAGGTCAATTAATGATGTGGACCATGCCGGCTGACCGCTCTTCGTATAAAAGCCTTGCGTAGGGCGACATTAATGCCGCCCTACAAATTTCTCTGTGAATATACGTTTTGCAGGACAACGGCTAGCCGTTGTCCTGCCCCCCTGGTTCCCCCGCCTTGTGATTTTCCCGCTCTTCATCTATAATTCTGACTATATTTCCCGTACGGCAAACCTTAATGACCAGACAGAGTCTGAGCCGATTCAGCCTGACCATCATCCTGGCCCTGACCGTGCTGCTTCCCGCGGCCCGCTCGGAGGCCCAGTCGCCGCATATGCGGTTCGACCACCTGACGGTGGAAGACGGCCTGTCCCACGGAACGGTCTTTTCCATTGTCCAGGACCGGGCCGGCTTCCTCTGGTTCGGTACGCCTGCCGGCCTGAACCGGTACGACGGCTACACCATTACCGTTTACCGCAGTGACCCGCAGAACCCCGCCTCTCTCTCCAACGACAACGCCGGCAACCTGTTTATTGACCGCGAGGGCATCCTCTGGATTGGCACCTGGGGCGGCGGCCTCAACCGCCTGGACCCGGCCACCGGGCAGTTTACCGCCTACCTGCACGACCCCGCCGACCCTACCAGCCTCAGCAACGACCGGGTGCAAACCATTTTCGAAGACCGTCAGGGGAATCTCTGGGTGGGAACAGCCGGCGGCGGCTTGAACAAAATGGACCGGGAAAACGGCACCTTTACCGTGTACCGCCACAACCCCGCCGACCCCACCAGCCTCAGCAACGACCGCATCTGGCGCATCGTTCAGGCCCCGGACGACACCCTCTGGATTGCCACCTCCGAGGGCCTCAACCACTTTAACCCACAAACAGAAACCTTTACCCGCTACTACCACGACCCGCAAAATCCCAACTCTCCCGGCCACAGCCTCATCCGCACCCTGTTCCTGGACCGGACCGGCCAGTTATGGATTGGCACCGAAGCCGGCCTCGACCGGCTCGACCTGCAAAGTGAAACCTTTACCCACTACCGCCACAACCCCGCCGACCCCACCAGCCTGAACGATAACATCATCAACGCCATCTACGAGGACCGGAACGGCAACCTCTGGATTGGCACCCGGCGGGGCGGCCTCAGCCTTTTCAACCGCCAGACCGAAGCCTTTACCTCTTTTGAACACAACCCCTATATATCCAACAGCCTCAGCCACAACGACGTTCGCTGGATTATGGAAGACCGGTCCGGTGTGCTGTGGATAGGAACGCGAGGCGGCGGCGTCAACCGGCTCATCCCCACGGCTCAGCAGTTCGATTTTATCGGCTATACCCCCAACAGCACCGGCGACGGCCTCAACAACAGCGAAGTCCGGGCTATCTACCAGGCTCCGGACGGCATTCTCTGGATTGGCACCAAGGGCGGTGGTCTCAACCGGTATCAACCGGTATACAGCAGATTTACCTACTACACCGCGCAAAACGCCGGCCTGACCAGCAACGACGTGTACGCCATCCTGCCCGCCGCCGGCGGACGGCTCTGGCTGGGCCTGTCCGGCGGCGGCCTGAACCTGTTCGACCCGCAAGCCGGCAAAGTCATTGCCGCCTACCGCCACCAGCCGGACAATCCCAACAGCCTCAGCAGTGACGATATCAACTCCCTGCACCTGGACCGGCAAGGTTATCTGTGGATTGGCACCAAGGGCGGCGGCCTGAACCGGCTCGACCCGCAAACCGGACAGTTTACCCGCTACCAGGCCAACCTGGCCGACCCGCACAGCCTGGGCAACAACGATGTCTACGGCCTGTACGAAGACGAGGCCGGCTATCTGTGGGTCTGTACCTACGGCGGCGGTCTGAACCGGCTCGACCCGCAAACCGGACAGTTCACCCGGTTTACTTTTGACCCCAACCAACCCGCCAGCCTCAGCAACAACGATGTTTACAGCATCGTTCCCGACCCCAAAGACAGCCGCATCTTGTGGATAGGCACCGGCAACGGCGGCCTGAACCGGCTCGACCGGACAACCGGGGAGTTTACCCGCTACGGCGAGGCCGAAGGTTTACCCAGCCCGGTGGTGTACGGTATTCTGCCGGACCGCCGCGGCAACCTGTGGCTCAGCACCGGCAAAGGTTTGACCCGCTTCAGCCCGTCTACCGGGCAGTTTGTCACCTACGACTCCAGCGACGGGCTGGAACGGGTTATCTTTGTGGAAGGGGCCTACCACCAGAGCCAGGATGGTAAACTGTTCTTTGGCGGCACCAACGGCCTGATTCACTTTCTGCCGGACGACATCCAGGACAACACCGTCCCCCCGCCGGTAGTCATCACCCGGCTGACCCGCCCCGGGCAGGCGGCTGTCCATTTTACGCTGGCTGACCTTCAGCGCCCGCTGGTTCTCTCCTACCGGGACGATGTCCTCACCTTTGAATTTGCCGCCCTGGACTACACCAATCCGGCCAAAAACCGCTATGCCTACATGCTGGAAGGCTTCGACAGGGATTGGGTGGATGCCGGCAACCGCCGGTTTGCCACCTACACCAACCTGGACCCCGGCGAATATACCTTGCGGGTAAAAGCCGCCAACAACTCCGGCGTGTGGAACGAAAGCGGCGTGTCGCTGAAGCTGGTCATCCAGCCGCCGTTCTGGGAAACGTGGTGGTTCCGCCTGGCCGTGGCCGGTATCGGTATTGCGGTGGGGGTGGGCATATACCACCTGCGGATGCGCAGTATCACCGCCCAGCAGGAACGGCTCAAACGGCTGGTCGCCGAAAGAACCGCCGAACTGACCGCCGCAAACCAGTCGCTTCGCCTGCTGAACGAACGGCTCCAGCACGAGCTGGAGATTGCCCATCGCATCGAGCAAAGCCTTCTGCCGCCGTCGGAACCGGGCTGGTCGCATCTGGACGTGGTCTGTTTTACAGAATCTGCCCGGGAGGTAGGGGGGGACTTTTACGTTTACCATCCTGCGGTCCGTACCGGCACAGCCGGCCAGCAGAACTGCAAGTTTGCCCTGGCCGTGGGAGACGCATCGGGCAAGGGGATGCCTGCCGCGCTGTTGATGGCGGTCAGCCTGGCCTCGACCAAGTCGGTGATAGAGCAGGTTGACACGCCGGTTGGGGTGCTGGCTCATCTGGACAGCGCCATCAGGCCGTACACCCACACCGGCCTGCAGAACTGCGCCCTCTGCTATACCGAGGTCAGCCGCTGTGCCTCGCAGAAAGACGGCTGGGAACTGCGGGCGGTCAATGCCGGGTGCATTCCGCCCCTGATTCGCCGCCGGAACGGGGATATTGAATGGGTCGATGTGAAAGGCTTGCCGCTGGGGCTTAATCTGGATGTCGACTTCCAGTATCAGGAAGCACAGGTCACCCTGCAGGCGGGGGATATGGTCATTCTGACCAGCGACGGGGTGGTCGAAGCGATGTCGCCGGAGCGGGAGCTGTTCGGCTTTGAGCGGCTGGAGCAAAGCGTTGCCGGCGGGCCGGCAGACACCGCGGCGGGAATGATACAGCACCTGCGGCAATCTCTGCAAGCCTTCACCGGCGGCGCCGAACCTCACGACGACCTGACGATTGTGGTTTTGCGCGTGGCTGAAAATCCGTAGGGCGGCATAAATGTCGCCCTCATATCATCCGCCCAGATAAGCCTTTTTGACATCCGGATTGTTCAGCAGTTCCTCCGACGGCCCCTCCAGCACCAGGTTGCCGCTTTCCAGCACATAGCCGCGCTGGGCAAACTTCAGGGCCATCCGGGCATTCTGCTCCACTAACAGGATGGTGGTTCCCTTCTGGCTGATTTCCTTCAGCGATTTGAACATCTCCTGCATCAGCAAAGGGGCCAGCCCCATCGACGGCTCGTCGAGAAGCATCACCTTCCGGGCGCTGATAAAGGCGCGGGCCACGGCCAGCATCTGCTGTTCGCCACCGCTCAGGGTTTCCGCTTTCTGGGACTTGCGCTCGGCCAGCCGGGGAAAAACGGCAAACATTCGCTCCATATCTTCCTGAATTGCTTTTCTGTCTTTCCGGGCAAAGGCGGCCAGCCGCAAATTTTCCAGCACCGTCAGGTTGCCGAACAGGCGGCGGCCTTCCGGCACGTGAGAAATCCCCAGCTCGCTGACCACCTTTTCCGGCGGGTAGCGCAGTAAATCCTTGCCCATAAAAGTCATTTTGCTCCCCGGCTCCACCGGCACCAGCCGGGAAATGGCTCGCAGGGTGGTGCTTTTTCCGGCCCCGTTGGCCCCAATGATGCAGACAATCTCCCCCTCATCCACGTGGAAGGTCAAACCGTGCAGGGCCTTGATGCGGTCGTAGGACACACGCAGGTTTTCTACAGAAAGCAGCATTATTCAACCAGCTCCTTTCCCAGATAGGCTTCGATGACGCGGGGGTCGTTCTGAATTTGCTCCGGCGTGCCTTCGGCAATGACTTCGCCAAATACCAGGGTCTGGATGGTTTCGCACAGCTCCATGACAAACTTCATCCGGTGCTCAATCAGGAAGATTGCCAGATTGAACTCCTGGTGGACCTGCCGGATGATTTCCATCATCTGCACCAGTTCTTCGGGGTTCATCCCTGCGGTTGGCTCATCGAGGAAGAGCACTTTTGGCTCGGTAGCCAGGGCGCGGGCCATTTCCACCCGCCGCAGAATCCCGTAGGGTAAATTGGTGACCAGCTGGTCGGCGTAGCGCCGGATACCGACCAGCTCCAGCAGATGGTAGGCCAGTTCTTCAATCTCGGCTTCTTCGCGGTAGCGCTTGCGGGTGCCAAAAAACGCGCCGACCAGCCCGTAGGTAATTTTTGAATACCGGGCCATCTTCACGTGGTCCAGCACGTTGACATGCCGCCACAACTGCAAATTTTGAAAGGTGCGTCCCAGCCCCATCGCGGCAATCTGGTACGGCTGAAGCCCCACAATGTTCTGCCCGTTGAACAGGATTTCGCCCTCGCTGGGCCGGTAGATGCCGGTAATCAGGTTGAAGATGGTCGTCTTGCCGGCCCCGTTGGGGCCAATCAGGCCGCGAATCTGCCCCGGCTCCAGGGTGAGATTGTAGTTGTGCACGGCCCGCAGACCGCCAAAGTAATGGGTAACGTTTTTAACTTCCAGTAAGGGCATGGTCCGTATCTCCCTCTGCGGTGTGTTTGGGGCGGATGATTTTCAGCACATCGAACTCCCGGAAGGCAATCAGGCCGGTGGGGCGGAAAATCATCACCAGAATCAGCAAGACGGGGATAATAATCCACTTGAAGATTTCCAGCGGGCGCAGGGCCTCGCTGAGCAGGTTGAAGCCAACCGCCCCCACCATCGACCCGACCACCGAATTCAGACCGCCAAAGTAGACCATCGCCAGCACTTCGGCCAGGGCCTGCAAACCGAACGAGCCGGGATTGACGTATTTGAGCACGTGGGCCAGCAGGCCGCCACCAATGCCGGCCCAGAAGGCGGCAAACAGAAAGGCGGTCATCTTGGTGCGCCGGGTATTGACCGTCATTGCGCTGGCCGCGGTTTCGTCGTCGCGCACTGCGTTGAGCGCCCTCCCCAGCGTAGAGCGGACAAAATTGTTGATAATCCACACCGCCAGCACCGTCCAGGCAAACACAACGGGCAGGGTGGCCCAGTCCGGCTGGCCGCCCAGCCCTCGCGGGCCGCCCACAACTTCCAGATTTTCGATGACGCTCTTGATGATGAAGGTAAAGGCCAGCGAAATGATAGCCAGGTAGTCGCCCCGCGTGCGGAACGAAGGAATCGCCACAAACAGGGCGCCTACGGAAGCCAGCAGGCCGCCGGCAATCAGCCCCAGCGGAAAAAGGAACGGTCCCAAAGCCGGCGGCAGAATGGGCGCGCCGAAAATCCGGTCGTCCACAAAGAAGAGCAGAGAAAAAACAGACGCGCCGTACGCGCCGAGGGCCATAAAACCGGGATGGGAGCAAGAAAATTCGCCCATGTAGCCGTTCACCACGTTCAGGCTGACCGTCAGCACAATGGCAATCATCGTCAGGCGGAGCACCAGCAGACGGTAGGTGTTCACCTCGGCCCAGAAGTGCAGAACGGCGTACAACAGCAGAAGGTGAATCAGTATCACCACCCAGGCCGGAATGGTGTCCAGCAGTTTGGCGACCGTCCGGTTGGCCCAGCCGGCCGTCCCGCGGGCCACCAGAGCCACCGGAGCCAGGTAAACCAGCACGATGTAAACAATAGCCGCCGGCACCAGAACCGGCTCCTTCAAAATCAGGGAAACACCAAACAGCACCGGGGCCTTCGGCAGGCCAATCAAGCGGGCCAGATTGTTGCCCACCGACAGCTCAATCAGGACGGCCACCAGCGCCCCAACCAGCCAGCTCAGCATGGGGACATGCAGAAACGGGCCTTGCACACGTTCCCACAGCCTGCGCAGAGCAGATTTTTCCGGAGTTAGGTCTTGAACAGCGACTGCCATAGCAAATCCTCTTCTGAATGCAGAATGAACTAGAGCCGCAGACGGGCGGTGTGCGCCTCACCAAACAGGCCGTGCGGTCTGAAGGTCAAAATCAGCAGAATAATGGAATAGGCAATCAGGTCGCGCAGGGTAGAGGGGAAGATGGTCGCCACAAAAATCTCAATAAAGCCGAGCAGGAACCCGGCCAATGCCGCGCCCAGAATGGAGCCGCGTCCTCCCAGAATGGCGGCCACAAACGCCTTCCAACCGATGAGCACCCCCATGTACGGGTCCAGCACCGGATAGGCCACGCCAAAAAGAATTCCGGCCGCCGCGGCCAGGGCCGACCCCAGGGCAAATGTCAGGGCGGCCACGGTGTTGAGGGGAATACCCATCAAGGGGACCACGGCAAAGTCGTACGCCGTGGCCCGCATAGCCATGCCCCACTTGGTGCGCATCACAAACTGGTGCAAGGCGGCCATCAGCAGGAGGGAGACCACCACAATCATAATTTTCTTGTTGGTGATGCTGACCCCCAGCACGTTGAAGGTATTGGTTTCTATCAGGGCAGGGAAGCTGAGCCGTTGGGCGCCCAGCAGGGCCAGGTTGCCGGTCTCCAGGATGATGCCAATCATCAGGCCGGTGATAGCCGCCGA
>RFJV01000639.1 GCA_003694775.1 Chloroflexota bacterium
GTAGCGTTGCGTCATACCTGGATTTTGAGTTGGATTTGGATATGCTCAAAAAGTTAAACGAAGTGTACGTTGACGCTCGATACCCCGGTGAATTTGGATTACTTCCTTATACCGGCCCAACATTGGCGGATGCACAAAGTTTTTATGAATTTGCACGAGACTTCTTGACGAAAGTGCAGGAACAGCTAGAGGAAAGCCGTTCTACATAATGTCCCCAACACTCATCGACCTTGCCTACCAGAAAGCCCAGGAAGTGCTGGACCGGGAGTGCAGTCCCATCGGGTTGATGGCCTCGCCGGAAGGCTACCCCCACGTCTGGGCGCGCGACAGCGTCATCACCTCGCTGGGCGCGTTGCTGGTTCCGGGCCACGAATCCTGCCTGCGCACCTCGCTGGAAACGCTGGCCGGCCAGCAGTCCGAGCTGGGCGCCATTCCCAACAACGTCAGTGTTGCCACAGGCCGGCTCGACCACACCAACGCCGGCTCGGTCGACTCCAACCTGTGGTTCATTCTGGGGCACGCCTTCCAGTATTGGGCCTGGGGCGATGTCGATTTTCTGCGTCGGCAGTGGCCGGTGCTGGAAAAGGCCCTGCTGTGGCTTCGCTACCAGGATTCCAACGGGTGCGGTCTGCTGGAGGTGCACGAAGCCGCGGACTGGGCCGACTTGCTGGCAAACCGGTTCAATGTGCTGTACGACAACGTGCTCTGGTACGCGGCCTTGCGGGCCATGGCAAAACTGTCCCAGACCCTCGGCCTCGACGGCTCGCGCTATACCGATATGGCAAACGATGTGTGCCATAAAATCCGCATTGTGCTCTGGGTAGGGCCGGAAAATGATGCCGAATGGGGGCCAAACTGCCCCGGCCATACGGAATGGCGGCATACCCTCAGCCAGGTTGACCCCCTGCTGGTCAAGCGGCCTTATTTCCTCCCCTTTGTAGCTTTCCGCGACTTTGGCGATTACTGCGATGTTTTTGGCAACCTGCTGGCGGTGCTGTTTGGCGTAGCCAACCCGGCCCAGGAAAAACGCATCCTCACCTATCTGCGGCAGGTCGGCATAGCGGAACCGTACCCGGTGCGGGTTCTGCACCCTGCCATTTACCCCGGCAGTAAAGACTGGCGCGAGTACTACCGCAACAACAACCTGAACCTGCCCCACCAGTACCACAACGGCGGAATCTGGCCCTTTGTGGGCGGCTTCTATGTGGCCGCGCTGGTCAAAACCGGACGGCTGGATGAGGCCCGCCACCACCTGGAAAAGCTGGCCGAACTGAACCGGCTTGGTGTGGAGCAGGAGTGGGAATTCAACGAGTGGTGTCACGGCATTACCGGCCAGCCGATGGGCTACGCCCAGCAGGCCTGGTCTGCCGGAATGTATATTTTTGCCTACCACTGCGTCCGCGCCGGTCACCTCCCCGATTTTTGGGACAAAAGCATCTAAACTTCATCTGAGGCGGCAAAATGTCAGCACATTTTCAGCCTATGGGAGCTTCTGTTCAGCGTTCCTGTATCGAGTGGGGCGCGCTGGTGGCGCTGGGCGTACTGGCCCTGTTCAGCTTGATGTTTGCCATCGTAGCACTGGCTGTTTCGCGTACACTTGGGGATACGGCGCTGGGGTTTGGACCATTTTTCGCCAGTGCGGTGACTGCCGCACTCCTCTGGTTTCGTCATCCTGACCGGCCGGTATCCTGGAAATTGATTGCTTCCCTGGTGAGCAGTTTTATGGGAGTCAACCTGTTTGCCTTTGGCGTGTTTGCCTTGTTCAGTCCGGGCAACGATGGTTTTGTTCCCAACGCGTTGATGAGCCTGTCGTTGTGTTTTACGCCGGCCGCGGTACTGCTTCTGCTGGCCGCGGCGCTCTACTTCTGGGAGTACCGGCTGGGAAGCAAAGCCCAACAGCAGGCCAGACTGATTGCTTTCAATACCGCAGATGCATTTCAACAGCGGATGGAGAAGCTCAGACGGGCCAGGGAATATCTGGCCAATATCGACGCCCTGGTCGACGCGCATCGCGCACCGGCATCGCCTTTATGGTTGACCGCCTTGCCCGATAACCTGCGGCAGTGGCTGTCGCACCTGGAAAAACTGGTCAACCGGTTGAACGATTTTGATACCGACCCGCTTATCCAGCGCGATTTGCGGGACGCACCGGAAAAAATTTCCCGCCTCAAGGCCCAACTGGACGCAGAAACCAGTCCGGAAGTGCGCGCTCAGCTTGCCGAAACCCTGGAAGAACTGGAAAACCAGTACGGCCATTTGCGGGAACTGGCAGAGATGATGCGCCGCAGTGAGCTGGAAATCGATGAAAACCTGGCCCGGATGGGCGTTATCTATTCCCAGCTTCAAATGCTGGATACCCGGTCGCTCCAAAAGAGCCGCGCTCGCCGCCTGTCAGAAGAAATAGAAGAGCAGACGCATCGCCTGGATGACCTGCTGGCGGCGATGGATGAGGTTATTTCTTCCTTATAGTGACCGCCCCTTTTTGAATTTGCCCAAAAACCGAAGCTGGGCCATGATAAGAGCCAAAATCTGCAGGTGTCATACTTGATGAAAGAACAAATTTACCCCCTCACCTTTGAGCCTGTTCTAAAAGACTACATCTGGGGTGGGCGCAACCTGGAACGGCTGTTTGGCCGGCGTCTGCCGCCCGGCATTGTGGCCGAAAGCTGGGAAATTTCCGGCCATCCCTCCGCGCCCACCCGCGTGGACCGCGGCCCCTGGCAGGGAAAAACCCTGCCGGAGCTGGTCGACCTGCTGGGGCTGGACCTGGTGGGCGAGCGTTCCCGGTCTATGCTGGAACGCGGCAAATTCCCTCTGCTGGTCAAACTGCTGGATGCCAACCGTCCCCTGTCGGTGCAGGTCCACCCCGATGATGAGTACGCGGCCCGCCACGAAAACGGCGAGCTGGGCAAAACCGAGATGTGGTACGTTCTGCACGCCCGGCCCGGCGCCCGCCTGATTTTTGGCCTCAAAAACGGCGTCACAAAGGAATCGTTCCGGCAGGCGCTGGAAGCGGGTCAGCTTGAAAAATGTCTCCATTACCTGCCGGTGCAGGCCGGCGATGCGGTCTTCATTCCCGCGGGGTCGGTGCACGCCATCATGGACGGCCTCATCATTGCCGAAATCCAGCAGAATTCCGACACCACCTACCGCGTGTACGACTGGAACCGCCTGGGCGCGGACGGCAAACCCCGGCCCCTGCATGTCGACAAGGCGATGGAGGTCATCAATTTTAACCAGATTGAGCCGGGACCGGTTGTTCCGCAGTCTCTCCCCGCAGAGCCGGGGCAGAGCCGGGAGCGGATTGCCGCTTGCCCGTACTTCACCGTGGAGCGGGTGCGGCTGGAGGCCGGCGCGTCCTTCCGCGGCCGCACCGACGGCAGTACATTTGAAATTTGGGGCTGTATGGAAGGCCATGCCCGGCTGGATTGGGCCGGCTCGCCGGTTGACCTGCCGGCCATCCGCTTTGTCCTTGTCCCGGCTTCGCTGGGGGATTTTCGGCTGGAAGCCTCTGGACCGGCTGTTTTTCTGCGGGCTTATGTACCCAACGCGGCTGAGGCCGCTTGAGAATATCTTAAAAGGGGGATAACCAGGTGCACGACGAACTGCTGATAAAAGGTCAGGCCGCCAGAGAAGCGGCGCGCCAGCTGGCTAAGCTGAACACTGCGGCCAAAAACCGGGCGCTCCAGGTAATTGCTGAAACTATTATGGAGCAGGAACCGAACATTCTGGCCGCCAACGATTTGGACATAGAAGCTGGCCGGGCCAACGGCCTCAGCGAGGCCCTGCTGGACCGGCTCCTGCTGACCGCACCCCGGCTGGAAAGCATCGCCAACGACGTAAAAAAGGTTGCCAACCTGCCCGACCCCGTCGGCGAGGAGTTCGACAGCCGCTTACTGCCCAATGGTTTGCGGGTCAGCAAGCGGCGCATTCCCATCGGCGTGGTGGGGGTTATCTACGAAAGCCGGCCCAACGTCACCATCGACATTTCGGCCCTGTGCCTCAAGAGCGGCAATGCGGCCATTCTGCGCGGGGGAAAGGAGGCCATCCATTCCAACCGTGCCCTCGCCGAAGCGGTTCGCCTGGGGTGCGAAACCGCCGGTCTGCCGGCGGCCTCGGTCCAGTTGATTCAGTCCACGGACCGCAGTCTGGTGCGGGATATGCTCCGGGCCAACGGCTTGATTGATATGATTATCCCGCGGGGGGGCGCGGCCCTGCACCGCTTTGCCATTGAAAATGCCACCGTGCCGGTCATTACCGGGGGGATGGGCATCTGCCATCTTTACATCGATTCCGCCGCCGACCTGACCAAGGTCACTCCGATAGTGGTCAATGCCAAGGTTCAGCGCCCGTCGGTGTGCAATGCCCTGGATACCTTGCTGGTGCACAAGGCCGTGGCCCGGCAAATACTGCCCCGTGTGGCCGACGCGCTGGGGCAGTATGGGGTAGAGCTTCGGTGCGACGAGCAGGCAATGGAGATTCTGCATGATTACCCCAAGGCCAAACCTGCCGCACCGGAAGATTTTGATACCGAGTTTATGGCCTTGATTGCCGCAGTCAAGGTGGTCGAAAATATGGATGAGGCCATCGACCATATCTACCAGCACAGCCAGAACCACACCGACGGCATCATCACCGAGGACTACAGCAACGCCATGCGTTTTGTCAGCGAAGTGAACTCCTCCGCGGTGATGGTCAATGCCAGCACCCGCTTCAACGATGGCGGGCAGTTCGGTCTGGGGGCGGAGGTGGCCATCAGCACCCAGCCTCTGCACGCCCGCGGCCCCATGGGCCTGACCGAGCTGACCACCTACAAGTGGGTAGTTTTTGGCAGTGGGCAGGTGCGGGAATAGGCTGCAAGTTGGCCCGGCGTGTTTAACGCCGGGCTGAAAGGCTTAAGGACGCTGAATCGCCCTCCAGGTCTCATTTTCAGGGCGTTTTAACGTCTTCGAGCCGTTTAGCCTGACGTTTGAACATCAGAGCAGGCTGAATTTTCTGAACTGGAAAAAATTTGAGCGAACCGTGAGGTATGAGGAATAAGTGTTGTGAAAAGGTAGGACAAAACAATGGCTCCGTTTTTTAAGAAGAAGTCTCAAGAAGACCCGGCACGTCAGCGGTACCCTGAAGCTCTCTGGCCGCTGTTGGTGCTGGGAAAACCAAACAAGCAGACCGATTATAATCAACTGGCCGTGCCTCTGGCGGGTTACATCTCCGAGCTTATCCAGATGGCGCTGGATGAAGACCTGAATCTGCGTTATGAGAATGACGTAGCCGTGTGGGCGCCCCTGCACGCGATGGAAATTCTGGGGGTTTTGGGGGCCGTTGAAGCCGCCGAACCCCTGAGCCAGTGTCTGGACTGGGACGATGAGTGGGTGACTCAGGCACTGCCGGGTATCTATGCTAATATTGGGCCGGCCTCGATACCCATTCTGCAGTCCCATCTGGAAGATGCCGGCCACAATGTATGGGGGCGCATCTGTGCGGTGGATTGTTTGTCCGCTGTTGCTCAGGCCCATCCAGAGCAGAAAGATGCTGTTGTCCGCTATCTGACCGGCTATCTGGACCGTCCCTCTGCGGATGACAGTGCCGATGAAGAAACGGTAACCTCTTTTATCATTAGCGACCTGGTCGATTTGGAAGCCCGTGAAGCCTACCCGGCCATAAAACGTGCCTACGAGGAAGACCGGGTAAATCCTACCATTATCGGTCTGGAAGATGTTGAGATAGCCTTCGGTATGCGCCCTCCGCGGTCACCCTCCTCCAGTCCGCCCGACGAACCCGGTGTACGCCTGGAATTAAAATGCAAAGTGTGCGGTCGCGAGCGCAGTTATCTATTTCCCAAAGTTTACTGCGATACTAATACCATTACGAACAAGAAAAAGAACACTCGATACCCTCCTATCGTCATCCCCCAGCGGGTGATTTGCTCCAAATGTGGGGCGGTAGACCAGTACGAATTGACCGCTATGGCTTATGCGGCTATCACGGCTGATTTATTGGCCCGGACTACCCCCGGCCTGAAAAAATTTCGCCGGAAAGACCAGTATATCCAGTACGTCAGTTTTCAGGCGATGGGGCGTGATATGCACCCCCTGGAGGCCGTTGAGCAGTATCAGGCCAAAATTGCTCGCCGCCCCAAAGATAGAGACCTGTATCTTGGCTACGGCAACGTCTTGAGAGTCTTGGGCCGGTTTGAAGAAGCGAGAGCACAGTACCAGCAGGCCATTGAGCTAGCCCCATTCAATCCCGATGTTTATGTAGAAATGGGGATTCTGGCCCTGACAGAGGGTAATAAGGAGGAAGCACTCTCTTTTATGGAGCAGGCGCTTCAAATGGTATTGAATGCTCCTTTTTCTCAAAAAGAAAAGAACAAGTTAAAGCAAATCATACAGGGGGTAATTCGCGACATCCAGCAGGATAAGATAGACGATATTATAAACCCGTTCACCATGGCCAAACCTCAGACCGATAAACCGCACCACTCTGCTCCGAAGCCTGAAAAACGGAAAGCGTCCCCTCAGGTCCGACTCCCTAAAGCCCGAACCGCGTCCCTCATCCGGGTTGGGCGCAACGACCCCTGCCCCTGCGGAAGCGGTAAAAAATATAAGCATTGCTGTATGAAGAAACAGAAATAACCCCGAAGCGAGGAACGGGGAAATTATCGGCAAGCCACCTTTTTCTGTTTCTACTTGTCAAAAACAAATCCGTATAGTATAATTGCGGAAACGTTTCCCTTTCGGTTCTTTATAAAAGAACAAAATCTGGTCCTCGATACCCAACTTCATACCAGAAGACTGCCTCTTTTTCACCCTGAAAGCTGTGATACTTCTTGCTACCTCACATTCACCTGGATTTTACGGCTGGTTTTTGTTGTCTTAGCCTGAAGTAAAGGGGGTGGAAGCTAACGAAAAACCTTTATCACTCTTAAAGTATAGAAACGTTTCCGTAAGCTGGTGTTTTTCAAAGTTTTTTCAAGGAGGAAAACAAATGAAACGCTCACTGTTTTTAACCCTGGTCTTGGTGGTAGTGCTGGCTCTGATAGCCGCTTGCGGCGGGGCCGCGCCTACACCGGAATCTGCACCGGCAGAAAAAGCGGAATCTGCCGCCCCGACAGAGTCTGCGGCAGAAGCTCCCGCCGAAGCCCCTGCCGCAGAGGCCGTAACGATTGTGATGTGGACTAAGGAAGGTGAAGCCGACGGCGGTCTGCAGTACAACCAGGCCCTGGCCGAAGCCTTTATGCAGGAAAACCCCAACATCACCGTCGAAGTGGTCAAAAAGAAAGACGTTGAAGAACTTCGCGAGGACTTCCAGACGGCCGCCCTGGCCGGCAACGCGCCTGACCTGCTGTGGACGGTCAACGACCACGCCGGTCCTTTCACCGCCGCTGAGCTGATTCAGCCGGTAGACGACCTGTTTGACCTCAGCGTGTACGTAGAAGGCGCATTGGAAGCGGTTCAGCTCGACGGCAAAACCTGGGGCGTGCCCATCTCCAGCGGCAACCATCTGATGCTTCTGTACAACAAGAAGCTCATCCCCGAAGCCCCGGCCAACACCGATGAACTGATAGCCAAAGGGAAAGAACTGGCGGCCCAGGGCGTCATCCCTCTGGTCTTCAACCAGACCGAACCGTTCTGGCTGGTTCCCTGGCTGGGTGGTTTTGGCGGCAAAGTCTTTGCCGAGGACGGCGTTACCCCGACCCTCAACACGCCGGAAATGGTCAACACCCTCAAATTCCTGTACGACCTGAAATACGAAGCCCAAATCATCCCGCCGGAAAGCGACTACGATGGCTCTGATACCCTTTTCAAGGAAGGTAAGGCGGCGATGATTATCAACGGCGACTGGAGCCTGAGCAGTTACGTGGAGGCTCTCGGTGATGACCTGGGAGTCGCTCCGATTCCGCAGGTCAGCGCAACCGGTAAGATGCCGGCCCCTTACACTGCCGGAACCTACTTTATGATTCCCGCCGGTATCGAAGGCCCCAAACTGGAAGCCATCAAATCCTTCATCCAGTTCGTCACCAATGAGGAAAACCAGATTAAGCAGGTTAAGGAACTCAAACGTCTGCCGGCTCTCAAGGCCGCTTTTGATGATGAAGCAATTACCAGCGACCCGATTCTGAAAGGCTCGGTGGCTCAGATGGCGGTTGGTACGGGGATGCCGGCTGTGCTGGAAATGCGTTGTAACTGGGACGCCATGAAGCCCGAACTCCAGGCGGTCCTGGCCGACCAGAAAACCCCTGAGCAGGCCGCGGCTGACATGCAGGCCGCCGCTGAAACCTGCATCAAAACGCTGGAATAAATAGGACCCAAAAGGCAGGAGGCCATTCGCCTCCTGCCTTTTTTCAGCCCAATGTGATAGGGGTGCCTGATGGAAAAGCTAACCCTCGATGTTATCCTCGCCAGCCTGAGCGAAGTCGGTTCAACCGTCCTGTTCATTCTGGTGGGGGTAGTGGTTCTTGAAGCTGTTCTCTACCTCCTTTTTGGGGTGGTCTTTAAAAACAAGTACACCCTGCCCATCCTCCTGCTGGCTCCGGCCGTGGTAGGATTGACCCTGCTGATTATCTATCCTCTGCTCTGGGAGTTCAACCTCTCGCTGACCAATATGAGCCTGCGCCGTTTTGGCGACAAGGCCCAATACACCTGGGTGGCCTGCCAGTCCGCGGACCCCGGCACCATCCAGAACTGGCTGACCGACTGCCTCCTGCGCAACTATGCCGATGTCTTCCGCCTGCCGGTGCTGAAGCAGGTCTACTTTTTCCCTGTTTTTGGGCGCACCATTCTGTGGACGGTTATCAATGTGGTCTTTCATGTGGCCGGAGGGCTGGGGCTGGCTATCCTGCTCAACCGCCCGATGCGCGGCCGCGGCCTTTACCGCACCCTGCTGATTCTGCCGTGGGCCATTCCTCAGGTTATTGCCGCCCTGGCCTGGCGGGGTGAATTCCATTATGAATACGGCTTCCTCAATATCTTCCTGACCCGTCTGGGCCTGACGCCCATTTCCTGGATGTCCGACCCAACCTGGAACTTCATCGCTATGTGTATCGTGAACATCTGGCTGGGTATTCCGTTTATGATGGTCATCCTGCTGGGCGGTCTGCAAAGCATTTCCCAGGAATATTACGAAGCCGCAGAAATCGATGGCGCGGGGGCCTGGCAGCAGTTCCGGTCCATCACTTTACCTTTGCTTCAGCCGGTGATGACTCCGGCCATTATTCTGGGCACTATCTGGACTTTCAACAACTTCAATATTCCCTTCTTCATCAACCAGAACGAACTGGAAACCAGCGACATTCTGGTCACCGCCCTGTTCCGGGCCGCATTCCAGTACAACCGCTATGGTTTTTCTGCCGCCTTTGCCTTTGTGATTTTCATCATTCTGCTGGTTTATGCCGTGGTGTATATCAAGACGGTTCGCATTGAGGGGATTTACGAATGAGTACCAACCCTGCTGCTCCGGTTCAAAAGTTCACCCCCGCCCCGGCCCGAAGCCGTTTTGCTCGCTTTTTCCGGGCCTCGCGCGGCGATAGTCCGTTCAAGCGCCTTTTAATCCATCTAACCCTCATCCTGGCCTGCGTGATAGCCGTTTACCCGGTTCTGCGGGTCGTCAGCGTGTCTCTGCGTCCCGGCGACCGCCTGCTTTCCACCTCGCTGGCAATTATCCCGCCGGATGCTACGCTGGACAACTACCTGACCGTCCTGCTGGAAAAGGATTTTTTACTCTGGGTTTGGAACAGCCTGCTGGTAACCGTCGCCACCGCCCTCATTGGGGTGGCCCTGGCTTCTACCGCGGCGTATGCTTTTTCTCGCTGGCGGTTTAGAGGGCGCACCGCCGGACTTATTTTCCTCCTCTCCACGCAGATGATTCCGGCGGCAATGCTGATGGTGCCCCTGTTCATCCTGGCCGTCCGGCTGAACCTGGTGGGGACGTACCGCGGTCTGGTGCTGGCCTATTCTGTGACCTCCATCCCTTTCAGCATCTGGATTTTGAAAGGCTACTACGACACCATCCCCATCGACCTGGAGGAGGCCGCCCTCATCGACGGGGCCAACCGGCTGGAAGCCTTCTGGCGCATCGTTCTGCCCCTTTCCACCCCGGCCCTGGCAATTGTCTTCCTGTTCAATTTTATGACCGCCTGGAACGACTACCTGCTGGCCCGCGTCTTTGTTGCTAACGCAACCAGTATCTGGACCTGGCCGCTGGGATTGCAGTTGCTCCAGGGACAGTTCACCACGGCCTGGGGGCAGTTCGCCGCGGCCTCGATTATGGTGATGATGCCGGTGGTGGCCCTGTTCCTGTACTCAACCCGGTATCTCATCTCCGGCCTGACCATCGGCAGTGTGAAGGGCTAAGGGAGAGGAGATGGGGGGAGATCCCCCCCCTTCCTCTTTCCGCTTTTCCCGGTTCTGGTGTAAAATCCTCCCATTCCTGACTGGTGATGGGAGGCCGCCTTGAACCTGGAATGGTACATCTATCTGGCGATTATCGCCGCCGGTTTTGTGGCCGGTTTCATCAATACGCTGGCCGGCAGCGGGTCGCTGGTGACACTGCCCCTGCTGATTTTTGCCGGTTTGCCGGCCAATGTTGCCAACGGCACCAACCGGGTGGCAATTTTACTGCAGAACGTGGTGGGGGTGAGCAGTTTCCGCCAGCAGAAGGTGCTGGACTGGCGCGGTGGGCTGAAGCTGGCGCTTCCGGCTATCATCGGTTCCA
>RFJV01000640.1 GCA_003694775.1 Chloroflexota bacterium
ACCCTGCACCAGCCGCTCCACCAGGCAATGGCCGTCCTCGCCACCGCCCCCCACCCCGACACGGCCCGGCAGTTCGTTGATTTTGTGGCCGGCCCGCAGGGACAGCAGGTGCTCCGCCAGTACGGCTTTCTGCCGCCGGGAGCGTCTCAATGACCGGCTTCGACTGGTTTCCGCTGTGGCTTTCCCTGCGGGTGGCCGCAACCGCCACCCTGCTCATCCTGCTGACCGGCGTCCCCCTGGCCTGGCTGTTGGCCCGCCACCACTTCCCCGGACGGGACCTGCTGGGCAGTCTGACCTCGATGCCGCTGGTCCTGCCGCCCACCGTGCTGGGCTACTACCTGCTGGTCGCCCTGGGCCGGCAGAGTCCCCTGGGCCGGTGGCTGGAAGCGGCGGGATTACCGCTGGTCTTTACCTGGCGCGGGGCGGTGATTGCCGCCTCGGTGGCCGCCTTTCCCCTGATGGTGGAAACGGCGCGAGCCGGCTTTGAAGGGGTGGACCCCCGGTTGGAGCAGGTCGCCCGAACGCTGGGCCGCTCCAACCTGTACATTTTCTGGCGGGTCACTCTACCGCTGGCCTGGCCCGGAATCCTGGCCGGAACGGCGCTCACCTTTGCCCGCGCCCTGGGCGACTTCGGGGCCACCCTGATGGTGGCAGGCAACATTCCGGGCCGCACCCAAACAATGTCGATTTACATTTACGACCTGATTCAGGCCAACCGTCTGGCCGAAGCCAACAGCGTGGTTCTGCTGATGACCGTGGTTGCCGTGGGCCTGCTGTTGGTAGGCCGGTACACGGCTCGCCGGGCGCTGAGGTAGCCCTATGCTGGACATCCGCATCCAGAAGCGGCTCAAATCGTTTACCCTGGATATCGACCTGCACCTGCCGCCCGGCCTGACCGCGCTGTTTGGCCGCTCCGGCGCGGGCAAAAGTATGACCCTCTCCTGTATTGCCGGCCTGTCCAGGCCGGACGCGGGCCGCATTGTGGTGGGCGGGCGGGTGTTTTTTGACCACCGGCTTGGGATAAACCTGCCGCCCCAACAGCGCCGTCTGGGCTATGTTCTGCAGGACTACCTGCTGTTTCCGCACCTGTCGGTGGCCGAAAATATCGCTTTTGGTCTGGCGGGCCGCTCCCGCGAGGAGAAGAAAGCCGTGGTGCAGGACCTGCTGGCCCGGATGGAGCTATCCGGCCTGGAAAACCGCCGGCCCGCGGAGCTGAGCGGCGGGCAACAGCAGAGAGTCGCTCTGGCGCGGGCGCTGGCAACCCGCCCCCAGGTACTCCTGCTGGACGAACCTTTTTCCGCCCTCGACGGCCCGACGCGGGCACGTCTGCGCCGGGACCTGCGCCGGCTCCGGCAGGAGTTCAACCTGACCATCCTGCTGGTCACCCACAACCTGAGCGAAGCCTATCTCCTGGCGGACCGCATCGCCGTGATGGAGGCCGGGCAGGTGCTTCAGGTCGACCCGCCGGAGGCGGTGGTGCACCATCCCCACAGCCGGCAGGTCGCAGAACTGACCGGGGCACGGAACTTTTTTACCGGCGTCATCACCGCCCACACCGATACAGACACGCGCCTGCGGGTCGGCCAGATGGAGCTGGCCGCGCCTCGCCTGAACGCGGCCATCGGAGCGCGGGTGGAGCTGGCCGTCCGCCCGGAGCGAATTATGCTGATTCGCAAGGATGTGCGGATTGGACCGCGGGAAAATCAGGTAGTCGGTCAGATTGTGGAGGAGCTGACCGACGGCTTCAACTACACCCTGTTTTTCCGCCTGGACGAGGGCCAGCGGTTGAGCGAATCGAGCTACGACCTGGAGATTGTCCTTCCGGCCTACGTATACGAGCGCCTGGGCGTCCACCGCGACCACCGCTGGGCGGCAACCATCAAACGGGAGGCCATCCAGATTCTGGGCCTTTCCGGAATTCAGAGGGAAGCAGTAGGGAGGTAAACCCTACCGCACTACCGCACTACCGCACTACCGCACTATCGCACTACCGCACTATCGCACTATCATACCTTTATATCCGGTTGAACCTGGTTCTGCCATGAAACGTTTATCTATTTCTCCCCAAGCCCGTCTGTCTTTTTTATACGCCGTACCGATTGGCCTGCTGGGGGGGCTGATGGGGCTGGGCGGGGCAGAGTTCCGCCTGCCGGTGCTGGCCGGGCCGCTGGGCTATCCGGCCCGGCAGGCCACACCGCTCAATCTGGCGGTCAGCCTGGCAACCATTGTCACCGCGGTCATCGTCCGCGGGCGGACGCTGTCGCTGGCACCGGTGACCGCGGCCTGGCCGGTCATTGCGGCAATGATTGCCGGCGCGGTGACCAGTGCCTTCTGGGGCGCTGGCGCGGCCCGGCGGGCGTCGAATGAGCAGTTGGAGCGGGTCATTCTGGTCCTGCTGGTCGGCATCGGTGGGGTGCTGATGGGGGAGGCGTTTCTGCCGCAGGATGTGGGCGGTCTCCTCCCGGAAACGGCGGCAGTACAGGCCGTGGCCGGCGTGGGGTTTGGCCTGACGATTGGCCTGGTCAGCAGTATGCTGGGGGTGGCCGGCGGCGAGCTGATTATTCCCACCCTGGTGCTGGCGTTTGGTCTGGGCGTAAAAGCCGCGGGGACGGCCAGCCTGGTTATCAGCCTGCCCACGGTGCTGGTGGGGCTGGCCCGCTACGCCCGGCACGGTGCGCTGGACGACCGGGCCGCGCTGAAAGAGGTTGTTCTGCCGATGAGCATCGGTTCGGTGCTGGGCGCGGGGACGGGCGGTCTGCTGGTGGGGCTGGTGCCCGCCGCGGCCCTCAAATTTGTGCTGGGTGCGGTGCTGATTGTCTCCGCAGTGCGGATTTTCCGGCATTAGGAACAGCAGGATAAATGCACTCTGGGTAAGATAGCCCCGAAATACCCAAAGGGCACAGGTGAATTTCCGGGCTGTTACAAAAAGTCGGCTAAAAGCCGACTTGGGCCAACAGTCTGCTTCAGCAGACTTGTCATAACAGCCTGAATTTCAATTCAAGGCTGACCCGGCAAAATATCCGGCAAAAATTTGAAATGCACTCTGGGTAAGTTCTGCTATTGAGTCTGTTGCCTTTTTATGATACAATAGAAACGGCTGTTGTAACTGCTCAGGTCAACAGAAAAATTCTGAGCAGTTCCGTCGATAATTGTCTTTTTACGAGAAACGCACCATGCCGCGCCGCTGTCCGGTCTGCCAGCAGACAATTGAGCCGGAGATGTCCGTGTGCCCCCACTGCGGAGCCGGTCTGCCGCCCCCCACGGATGAGCTGACCACCCGCATCATCGCCCCTGCGGCTGAGGAGACCGAAGACGAGGCCGTCACCCGCAGACTGCCCGACACCGCCCCCACCGATGACCTGACCACCCGCATCATCACCCCCGCGGCTGAGGAGACCGAAGACGAGGCCGCCACCCGCAGACTGCCCGACACCACCCCCACCGACGACCTGACCACCCGCATCATCGCCCCCGCGGCTGAGGAAACCGAAGACGAGGCCGCTACCCGTATCCTGCCCGACACCACCCCCACCGATGACCTGACCACCCGCGTCATCACCCCCGCGGCAGGAGAAACCATCGCCGAGACCGCCTCCCACACCCTTCCAGACACCGCGCCCACCGAAATCCTGCCCACCGAGGCGGTTGCGCTAACCAGGCAGGCAGAGGCAGAAAAAACCGCGGTCCCGGCTGTCGGGCCGGAAACGACCATCCACCGCCCACCGGCGGCAGTGGAGCCGGGGGTACTCCTGCAGAACCGCTACAAGCTGGAGCGAATGCTGGGCAAGGGCGGCTTCGGCGCGGTCTATCTGGCCCAGGATGTCAAGCTGAAGCGGGTCTGTGTGGTCAAGCAGATGCTTCTGCCCCCCGGCGTGTCGCCCAAAGAAATGGATATTTACCGCCTCAACTTTGAGCGGGAAGCCAGCCTGCTGGTTCAGCTCAACCATCCCGGCCACCCCAGCATTCCGGAAATTTACGACTACTTCTCCGATGCCAGCGGCAACTATCTGGTCATGAAGTACATCGAGGGGCAGAGCCTGCAGGACCTGCTGGTCGAGCGGGAGGGCAAACTGCCGTGGCGCGAGGCCGTGCGCTATCTGGTGGATGTAGCCGACGCCCTGCACTATATGCACACCATCGGCCAGGAGCCGGTCATGCACCGGGACATCAAGCCGGCCAACATCCTGCTGGGCACCGACAACCGGGTCTGGCTGGTCGATTTTGGGCTGGCCAAGGCCACCCCCGTACAGAGCAGTGACCAGATGGCGACCCTCAGTGCCGGCAGTCTGGGCTACACCCCGCTGGAGCAGTGGCGGGGCAAAGCCGTGCCCACCTCCGATGTGTACGCCCTCGGCGCAACGCTGTTTCATCTGGTTACCGGACAAAACCCGTCGGACTCCTTCCAGGGCGAATTTTACCTGGCAAAAATCAAGGAACTGCACGGCCATTTTCCCTCTATCCGCACCATCGACCGCAAACTGCCCGAAGCGCTGGATGCCATCATCCACCAGGCTACCGCCCCCGACCCCGTGGAGCGACCTTCTGCCTCCCAGCTCAAACAGCAGTTGGAAACCCTGATTTCCGCGGAGCGGGGTGTCGCTCTCTTCACCTTCAAAAGTGGGGAAACGGCCAATACCCCGGAGGAGCTGGTCGCCCTGTGCGAGCAGTACCGCGCTGAGGCCGAAGAATACCTGTACAACGGCAGTTTCGAACGCTGGTTCACCATCATCAACCGCAACGACCTGGCCGATGCCGCGGCCCAGGCGGTGCGGGTCGGCAAGAACCGCCGCGACGGCCTGGAAAAATTCCTCAAACTGCTGGTCCCCAACCTGTTCTGGCGGCGGCTGGGCCGGGCCGCGCTCAAAGTATTCCTGTCCATCCTGGAGGCTCTGCTCATCTTTCTGGTGGCGGTGCTGGTTCTGCTCATCGCCGGCTCTTACGGCCTGCGCTGGATAATTCAGCAGTCCATCGCCGCTTACCCCTGGGATTACTACGCCCTGGACCTGGAGCATGAAAACCGCTACACCGAAAGCTACCTGAACCAGATTGTTCGCCAGAACACCCGGGCCTACCTGCAGGATGTTCAGCTCGACCTGCGCCCGCCAGACCAGCTTCTGTTTACCGGCAACTTTGCCGGCCTGGTGCAGTTCGACCTGCCGGTGCGGCTGGAGCACCACCAGAACCGGCCCTACTTCTACATCACCCGGCTGAACGACATCCCGCTCCGCCTGCTGGGCGACAACCTGACCCAGGGCGTCAACCGGGGCATCGACCTGATGTTCGACCGCGCCCCCATCGACATCACCGCCCTGCGCCTGACCGACAGCGCCATCTACTTTTCGGTCGACAAGAGCGGGCGCGTCCCCTGGACCCCGCCGCCCACGCCGGTCATCCCGCCGACTCCCACCCCTACCCCCACCCCGCAAGGCATCACCCTGCTGGCCGTTTTCAACGAAGTTGGCTTTGACATCCTCCTGCAAATCGGTGAGCAAGAGTGGCTTATCCCTGCCGGCGACAGCAAGGCCATCGAACTGGAACCGGGCACATACCGCTTTACCGCCCGCTACACCGACGGCCAATTGGCCGCGCAGGGAGAAAAAACCTGGACCGCCAGAGCCTACAAATGGCGCATCCAAATGCTTCCTACCCCCACGCCACCAGCCCAGGCTACACCTTGACTTTGAAAATTTTGGGTGCAGAACAATGCCTCGCAAAGCCGTTGCCCTGATGATACTGATACTCACCCCCGCCCTGACCGCGGCCTGGTGCAACCTGGGCGTATTTACGGCGCGGCTGAGGCAGTCCTTCTACACTTCCGAAGACTACGAGCAGGGCATCAAGGATTTGATTGTGGAAGACCTGTTCATCTCCCCCCTGCCCACGCTGACCCCCACCCCTCTGCCCTCCTTAACCCCAACCCCCACACCCA
>RFJV01000641.1 GCA_003694775.1 Chloroflexota bacterium
ATGACCTGCGACGGCTGTGCCCGGCACGTGGAGGACGCGCTCCGGCAGGTTCCGGGCGTGGAGGCAGTGCAGGTTCCCGGCTGGCAGTCCGGCCAGGCTGTGCTGTCCGCCGACCCCGATGTTGACGAGTCGGCCCTGGTGCAGGCGGTGGCCCAGGCCGGCTACCGGGCCGTGCCGGCCCCGTCTGAGCCGTCTGCACCGGTGCAGAAAGGCGAGGCGGATTTTGATTTAATCGTCATCGGTACGGGCGGCGGGGGAATGGCCGCGGCCATCCGGGCCGCGGAGCTTGGCTTCCGGGCGGCTATCATCGAGGGGGGAACCATCGGCGGGACGTGCGTCAACATTGGCTGTGTGCCCTCCAAAACGCTTATCCGGGCCGCGGCGGTTTACCACCAGGCCGGACACCATCGCTTTGCCGGCCTCCGCACCCGCGCCGAAGGGGTGGACTGGCCGGCGCTCATCCGGCAGAAGGACGAACTGGTAGCCAGTCTCCGCCAGGGGAAGTATGTGGATGTTCTGGCTTCGTATAGTGATAATGTTACCCTGATTCGAGGCTGGGCCAGCCTCAAGCCCGGCAACCGGGTGGTGCTGGACGACGGGCGGGTCTTCTCCGCGGCTAAAATTGTCATTGCCACCGGCGCCCGGCCTGCCGTTCTGCCTTTGCCCGGCATCGACCAGGTGGACGTGCTGACCAGCACTACGGCGATGAGTCTGGACAAACAGCCGCAGTCGCTCATTGTGCTGGGTGGGCGGGCCGTGGCTCTGGAGCTGGGACAGGCGTTTGCCCGGCTGGGCACGCAGGTCACCATTTTACAGCGGAGCGAGCGTATCATTCCCAGCTACGAGCCGGAAATTGCCGACACCCTGACCGAGGCTCTGCAAGCAGAGGGTATTGCCGTGCATACCGGGGTTTCGCTTCAGGCCATTCGGGTTGAAAACGGCCAGAAGGTTGTCACCGCGGAAATTGGCGGCCAGACGCGCCAGTTCCGGGCCGAACAGGTGCTGATGGCCGTTGGCCGCACCCCCAACACAGACCGGCTGGGGCTGGAAGAGGTCGGCGTGGCGGTGGACGAGCGCGGCTTCATCCAGGTGAACGACCGCCAGCAGACGACCAATCCCGATATTTATGCCGTGGGCGATGTGACCACCCGGCCCAAGCTGGTGTACGTGGCCGCGGCCGCCGGCGGCATCGCCGCCACCAACGCCCTGACCGGCCAGAGCCAATCGCTGGACCTGGCCGTTTTGCCGGAAGTCATCTTTACCGACCCGCAGGTCGCCCGCGTGGGAATCACCGAAGCCGAGGCGCGGGCACGGGGCTACAATGTCCGGACGACCATTCTGCCGCTGGAGTATGTACCGCGGGCGCTGGCGGCACGCGACACGCGCGGGCTGGTCAAGCTGGTGGCCGATGCCGGCTCCAACCGTCTGTTGGGCGCGCAGGTGCTGGCCGCCGAGGCCGGCGAAGTCATCCAGACCGCGGCGATGGCGGTCCGGTTTGGCCTGCAGTTTGGCTTTACCATAGATGACCTGACGGGGATGCTTTTCCCTTACCTGACTCAGGTGGAGGGGCTGAAGCTGGCCGCGCAGACATTTGAGAAGGACGTGGCCCAGTTAAGCTGTTGCGCGGGGTAGTCAGAATCTATCCAAAAATACGGTAGATGACTTAACCGGCGGGCCGGGCTTCAATCAAGCGGACCACGTTCAGGGGTCCCAGGGGCGTAACAGATTCGATAATCAGGCCGGCCCGGCGTACGTTTTCTACGGTCCGGCGGTTGATGTTGGCGCCGGTTATCCGGATTGCCAGGGGGTTGAACCAGTCCATCAGCGGCCCAATAAGCGGGTGGTCGATGCGGACGTGCTCCAGGAGCAGGATTTTGCCGCCCGGTTTGACCACCCGGCTCAGTTCACGCAGTCCCAGCACCGGGTCGGGGACGGAGCAGAAGACGAATGTGGCTGCCGCGGCGTCAAAACTGCGGTCAGGAAAGTCAAGCTGTTGGACGTCCATCTGGTGCAGGTCAACAGGGTGGCCCAGTTTTTCGGCTTTACGGCGGGCCTGGGCCAGCATCCGCTCGCTCAAGTCAATGCCCACAACCTCCACTCCCGCCGGATGGTAGGGGAAATTCTTGCCGGTTCCAACGCCCACTTCCAGGATGCGGCCTGCCGGTACTTTTGCCCACAGCAGTTGCCGCCAGCCGGAAAAACGGCGTTCCGGAAGCAGTTCCATCAGATTGTAGATGGGGGCGATGCGGTTGTAACGGGCGCGGGTGAGTTCAGTTTGCCGGCGGTCAACAGCCGGTTGAAGCGGGTTGGCTGATGGTTTGGTCATGGAATCAACTCCTTTGGCGGCGCGCCGTTACGGCGCGCCGCCGGGTATGAATGGGGCTATTCGGACAGTTCGGCTTTCATTTGCTGGTATTCTTCCCGGCTCAGTTCTCCGCGGGCATAACGAATGTCCAGCACCTCCCGCGCCGAAAGAACCTGTCCTCCGCCGGCCGGCCCTGCCGTTTGAACCTGCCCCGCCGGTGAGGCGGTAAACTTCTTCACCGCCCATACCACCAGCAGAATGATACCGACCACCAGGGCCAGATTGATAAACAGGCCAATCAGGCCAAAGCCGAAACCACCCCAACTTCCCCAACTTCCCAGACAGGGAGAAAAACCACCGTACATTGCCAGACCTCCTCGTATAAAATAAGGTTGGGGTAGGGCGACATTAATGTCGCTCTACGGATTTTCCTCAAAAAAATGCCGTTTCTGCAGGACAACTGCCAGCAGTTGTCCTGCATTCATTTCTATCACATCTTCTTAAAGATGCGGCAAAGGAAGTTTAAAGATTGTGTAAAGATATGGGAGCGGTTATTCGGGGAGATGTTTCTGCATTGGCGTTCCGGAAAGCGGCAGAGCCACCGTAAATCGGCTTCCCCGGCCCGGCCCGTCGCTCTCGGCCCAGATGCGGCCGCCGTGGGCTTCTACCAGGTGGCGGGCAATCGTCAGGCCGATGCCGCTTCCACCCCCGGCCCGACTGCGCGATTTATCAACCCGGTAAAAGCGGGTAAACAGGTGCGGCAGGTGCTCCGGCGGAATACCGATACCGGTATCTTCCACGGTCAGGTGCAGTTCTGCCCCGCGTCCGGCCAGCCGGATGGTCACCGTACCGCCGGAGGGGGTGTACTGCAGGGCGTTGCCCATCAGGTTGACCAGCACCTGGCTGAGCCGGTCTTCGTCCGCCAAAATGGCCGGCACAGTTGCCGGCAGGTCCAGACGCAGGTCTACCCCCTTTTCTTCAAACTGGGGCTTCAAGCGGGCCGCGGTTTGCCGAATCAGGTCGGCTATCTGCACCGGTCTGCGGTGCAGGTCGAACGCGCCGGCTTCTACCCGGCTCAATTCCTGCAGGTCGTTGACCAGCCGCTGGAGCCGGTCCGCTTCCCGGTAGACCTGCTGGTAAGTATCGGGTGTGGCCGGCAGAACCCCATCGATAAGTCCTTCCATGTACCCCTTGATGCTGGAAAGCGGGGTGCGCAGTTCGTGGGTTACATTGGCAATCAGGTCGCGGCGCATGGCCTCGGTTTGCTCCAGCGCCGAGGCCATCTGGTTGAAACTGCGGGCCAGGTCGCCCAGCTCATCATCGCTGGTCACCGGAACCCGCTCCCGGTAGTGGCCATCGGCGATGTAGCGGCTGGCCCGCATCAACTGCCGGATAGGGGTTACCACCCGGCGGGAAACAAACAGGCTGACCGCCACGGCCGCGGCTACCGCGGCCAGACCGGCCACAATCAGGGCCTCGGTCAGGGCGTCGCGGAAGTTTTCAAACAGGTCCACTTCCAACTGCTGGAGGCCCCTGCCCCCGCCCATCATACCCGGCCCCATCATCATATCGCGCATCCCCATCATATGCCGGTTGAACGCGGTAGGGGCCACCGACTCCGCGGCCACGGCCAGGGTCACCATGCCCACCAGGATGACCAGGATGTAGGAAATCATCAGCTTCCAGACCAGCCGGTTGGGGAAGAGTCTGCCGGAGGAATGTTTCATTGGGGAATGTCCTCAAAGCGGTAGCCTACCCCCCGGACGGTGACAATCAGTTCGGGCCGGCCGGGGTCGTCTTCAATCTTTTTGCGGATGTGGCCCAGATGCACGTCGACCACCCGTTCCTCGCCGTAGAAGTCGTACCCCCACACCCGCTGAATCAACTGCTCCCGGCTCAGCACCCGACCGGCATGCTCCGCCAGGGCCAGCAGGAGGTCGAACTCAATGGTCGTCAGCTCCACCGGCTGGCCGTCTTTCCAGACCCGGCGGGCATCGGCGTCGATTCGCAAGCGCTGAAACTGCAGAATATTGCCGTTGCTCCCGCCTTGCTTGCCGAACCGGCGCAGGGCCGCTTTGACTCTGGCGACCAGCTCCCGCGGGCTGAACGGCTTGGTCAGGTAGTCGTCCGCGCCCATCGACAGGCCAATCACCTTGTCCGTTTCCTCCGACCGGGCGGTCAGCATTATCACGTACACGTCTGAATCGCGGCGAAGCTCCTGAAGCAGTTCCAGCCCGTCGAGGCCGGGGAGCATAATGTCCAGCACAATCAGGTCGGGGGTAAAGCGGTGGGCCATTTCCAGGCCAGACGGCCC
>RFJV01000642.1 GCA_003694775.1 Chloroflexota bacterium
AGACGAAACCACCCTGCCCGGCGATTCCGCTTGACTTGCCGGGCGGCGCAGGCTATATTACCAACCATTAAAAGAGGCACACATCCCGAATGGCAAAGACGAAGAAACCCCAGGAACAGACTCCCACGACCGTCATTTTTGTCCGGCACGGAGAAAACAAGTGGACCAAAAAGCATAAACTGGCCGGACGCGCCCCCGGCGTTCACCTGAACAAAACCGGGCGCAAACAGGCCAAAGCCGTGGGCAAGCGGCTGGCCGCGGTAAAGCTGGCCGCGGTGTATGCCAGTCCCCTGGAGCGAACCATCGAAACTGCGGAAGCTATCGCCAGCCGGCAGAACCTGCCGGTAACGCCCTGTCCGGGTCTGATGGAAGTGGACATTGGCGACTGGACAGGCCGGCGCATCAAAGACCTGGTGAAGGAGCCGGCATGGCCGGTGATTCAGGGCTATCCTACGGGCGCCGCTTTTCCGGGCGGCGAAACGATGTTCGCTATGCAGGCCCGGATGGTGGCCCAGGTGAACGAGCTGGTGGCCCAACACCCCGGCGAAACCATCGCCGTGGTAGGCCACGCCGACCTGATAAAGGCCGCGGTGGCCCACTACCTGGGCGTCCATTTCGACCTGTTCCAGCGGCTGGTTATCAGCACCGCCTCGATTTCGGTGGTCAGCTTCACCCCGCACGGACCGCGCGTCCTGGTGGTCAACGATACCAGCCACAACCCGCGGCCCAAAAACTCTGGCAAAAAAGACCACAAGAAAAGGAACTGAACCATGCCAGGCGAGTTAATCGATTTTCGCCCTGTAACCCGCATCACCATCGACGCCGTTGGCCCGCCGGGACAGCGTGTCTTTCTTCTGCAAGCCAGCTACGGCAACACCACCGTCACCCTGAAGCTGGAAAAGGAACAGGCCCGCGTGCTGGCGGTCAGCATTCTGGAACTGCTGGACGAACTGAACGAAAAGTATCCCCGCCCCCTCATCCAGACCAACCGCCCCCTGAGTTCCGACCTGATTCTGCAGGAACCCATGGAGCCGGTTTTTGCCATCGGGCAAATCGGGCTGGGGTACGAAACGCACGACGACCTGGTGGTGCTGGTGGTGCAGGAACTGCGGGCCGATGAACAGCAAGACCTGTCCACAGCGCGGTTCTGGGCCACGCGGGAGCAGATGCAGGCCATGAGCGAACACGCCCTGAAGGTGGTGGAGCACGGACGGCCCATCTGCCCCCTGTGCGACCAGCCCATAGACCCCGACGGCCATTTTTGCCCCAAAACCAACGGCCACGAAAAGAAATGGGTGTGAGCCAACTGCCTGACCTGCCGCCGGTTCTGGCCGATATTCAGCAAATGCAGGCCCTCTGCCGGAATCGGGGGCCAACCGCGGCCTTTTCCCCGGCAGAAGAAACCCGCCTCCTGAACACCCTGTACCGGGCCGAAATGGACATCCAGGGCCTGATGCCGTGGAGTTCCAACTACACCTTCCTGGCGGTGCTGTCTGGCCCGGATGCCGACTCGCTGATGGCGGTGTACAAACCCTGCGCCGGGGAGCGCCCCTTGTGGGACTTTCCCGGTGGCAATCTCTGCCGCCGGGAGTTTGCCAGCTACCTGCTGAGCCGGGTGCTGGGCTGGCCCAACATCCCCCCTACCGTCCTGCGAGACGGACCGCACGGTGAAGGGGCGGTTCAGTTATTCATCGAGGCGGATTTTGAGGCCCACTACTTTACCCTGCGCGAAGACCGCCGCTTTCTGTCCCAGTTCCGGCAAATTGCCCTGTTCGACTACATCGCCAACAACGCCGACCGGAAGGGCGGTCACTGCCTGAAAGACCGGCACGACCGGCTCTGGGCCATTGACCACGGCCTCACCTTCCACGCCCACTTCAAACTGCGAACCGTTATCTGGGATTTTTGCCTGGAGCCAATTCCCCCCGACCTGCTGGAGGATTTGCACCATCTGCACCGGCTGGTGGAAAGTTCCGGGGTATTTGGCGAGGTGATGGGGCGCTACATTTCGCCGCGGGAAATGGAGGCCATGAAGGAGCGGCTGACCGCCTTGCTGGAAACCCGGCAGTTCCCCGACGTGCATCCCGGCAGAAGTGTGCCTTTTCCACCGGTTTGAGCAGGGTCAACCGATGGGGAAGTTCAGGTAGCCCACCGCGGCCCGGTACAGGTCGACCAGCCAGGCCGGGAACAGCCCCCCAATCACCACCAGTGCGGCCAGAAAGCTGGTCAGCAGAACCAGCCCCCCCGGCTCACGAATGACTGCCTGCCGCTCCACCGGAAGTGCGGTCAGAGCGTACAGACCCCGCAGGTAGCCGCCGGCTACGCCCAGACCGCCCACCACCAGCAGAACCGCCCAATCCCGGTTGGCCGCGGCCAGCGACTGGAGCACCTGCCACTGTGGAGCGAAACCGGCCGTCAGCGGTGCGCCGGCCAGCACCAGCCCGCCGATGGTAATGCCGGCCGCGGCGACCGGCAATCGCCAGCCGGCCCCCCGCACCTGAGCAAAGCCATCCCCGGCAATGACCCCGCGCAGGGTTGACACGCCCATAGCGGTCAAAGCCAGGCCCAGCGCCCGCACCGTCAGCAGGGTAAGCAGGGTCGTCACCGCGGCCGGCCCCCCAAGCCCCACCACAACGATGCCCACCCCCAGATTGTACAGCCCGGCATAGCCCATCAAACGGCTGAAACTGCGCTGGACCAGGGCCAGCACCCCACCCACCAGGGCAGTCAGCAGGCCGGCGGTCACAATGGCCTGCACCAACTGCGGCGAGTCGACCAGCCAGGGCAGTTCAACCAGCAACTGCACCAGGGTAGAAAAAGCAATCAGCGGAATGGCGGTCATAGTAAACACCGCGGTCGCCGGAGAGGATTCCGAGGCCACGGCCGTCAGCCAGCCGTGGAAGGGGACAACGGCCAGCCAGAGGGCAAACCCCACCACCACAAAAAAGACGGCCTGTCCGGCCTGCGGGGATGCTTCCCCAATGAGGCCCAGATGGAACTGGTCGACCCGCCAGGCCGCCAGCAGAAACAGCGGCGTTGCCAGCGACATCAGCACCAGGAAGCGCAGGCCAGCACGCACAGAATCCAGCCGCTCCCCCTGAATGATGACCACCGTCAGCAGGGCCGCGGCCTCGATGAACAGGGCGGTAATGCCCAGATGGCGCGACAGGCTGGCCCCGGTCAGCACAGCCAGCACCACCAGCCCGATGGGGTAAAAGACACGCTGTTCCTGCCCGGTCACACCGCTGTGCCGTCCGGCCCGGTAGCGCGGGGCCAACACCGGCACTAAAAACAGCACCGCCGCGGTGGTGTACAGCAAGGCCAGCGTCACCTGCGACAGAGGGTCAATCTCCACGGTCCGGCCCAGAATGTTCAGCACCGGGCCGGGCGAGAGCCGCAGAACCAGCCCGGCCAGAACCAGCGCCGCGGCAGAAGCCAGCACAGCGCCAGACCAGGTCCGGCGCAGAAGGTACGCCGGTACGGCCACCACCAGCGGAATCGTCACCAGCCACAGCACAGGCGGCATCATTCTTCCTCCTCCGGGCCGGCGCCGTGCACAACAATCAGGTAGCCAAACACCAGGGCAGTCAGCAGTTTGGCCGCGCCCCACAGACCGGTCAGCAGGAGACTGCGCTCCACGGTGGCGTAGAACAGGTCAAAACCGGTCAGGGCGGTGAACAGTCCGTGGGCGGTTTTCAGCGGGTCGGCGGTAAGGGCCAGTACAGCCAGACCGGCCAGAGCCAGCCAGAAAACCGCGGTGTTGACGCTGGCCGGCAGGCCGGGCAGAGCCACCGACCGGCTGAGCAGAACCGCGGCCATCATCATCACCAGAGCCACAAACAGGCGAAAAACCGGGCTTGTGGAAGCAGAACTGCGGCGGTGTCCCGGCCCAATCATCAGCCGGACGACCTGCCGCCAGAGGCGCTGTCCGCGGGTCAGGCCGGCCGTCTCCAGTTGGGCCAGCAGACTGCCGGGCGGCAAGATAGCCACCTGCCTGGCCGAAAGGAACAGAATAGGGCAGATGAACGCGCCCACCATTGTTTTCAGCACGGCAATATCCGGCCTGACCAGACGGGTCAGCACCAGCCCGGCCAGGATGTACTGCCCCAGCAGAGCCAGAATCATCACCCGCCAGTCCCGGCTGACCAGGATAACAGAGGCGGTCAGAAGCAGGCCCAGCAGACCGGCTTCCAGAGAAATAGATTGAAGCTGAACCAGCAAGTCAGGCAGAACAGGCATTCCGGTCAGGTTCCCAAAAAGAAAATGATGGCCCCCATGAGGGCGGTCAGCAAGGCCCAGCCCAGATAGTGACGTCCCAACAGCAGGATGTCGAGCCGGAGCACCAGCCGGCCCAGACGGTCGGCGGCGTACAGGAGGGCGGTTCCCAGACGGGCCAGCAGGGCCACCGGCAGGCGGACCAACTGCTGTGGCGACATCCCCCACACGGCGGCCAGGCGCAGGCGAAGCTGAACCAGCCCCACCGCCAGCACCACCGCGGTGACCAGCACCCACCAGAACTGAAGCCCCTCACCGTTCAGGGCGGTAGAGACATCCAGGCCGCTGATGGCCGTGAGCACCAGCGGAGCCAGCCCCGGCACCAGAAACGGGACCATAATTACCACGCTGGCAACCGAACGGCGGGCGTGGAGTTCGTCGCCCTGGCGCAGGTCGCGCCAGTAATCCAGCAGGCTGGTAAAGGCCAGGGCCTGGGCCGCAATTCCCCCGGCCACCAGCCCGACCGCAGGCAAAGCCAGAAACTGGCGGTAAACAACGTGATAAATTTCGCCTCCCAGGGAAAAGGGCGCGCCCAGCAGGGTAACGGTCGCTCCCAGGGCCGGAAAATAGGGCCACAACCAGGCCGATTCGCTCAGATTGGGCCGGCCCAGCCGGGGTGTGACCCACAGGGCCACCAGGGCCGGGACCAGGCCAATGGTAAACCCGGCCACCGCGGCCTGGTTGGTCGGGTCGGCGGAGAAAATCAGCAGGCCCAGCACCAGGGTCAGGTAGACCAGCCGGCGGCCCCGCACCGGCGAGAGCCAGGCCAGCAGGCCGGCGATAACCCCCGACAGAACAAAGAACCAGCGCAGTACCGGTACGGGGGTCAGCGGGGTGCGGATAAACAGGTACAGGCTGACGATGAGGGTCAGGCCAAAGTACAGCAGGGCATCGAAGTTTTCGTCCTCAAGGGTGTCCAGTTCAAAGAAAGGGAGCAGGCCCAAACGAAGCCAGAAAGCCAGCCCCAGCAAAAAACCGCCAGCCGGTGCAACCAGCGAAGCCAGCGGCAGGGCCGCGGCAGTGAGGATTCCCAGAAAGAGGCGCGAAACGGCCAGCGCGGGCCGGTTCTGTCCCCACCAGTAGCCGGCGGCCAGCAGGTCGAACAGAAATACCGCGTAGCCCAGAGTAAGGCCGTTGGCGGCCACCAGCAGGAGACACACCGAACCGGTCAGGGCCAGCCAGCCCCAAAAAGGTTGGTGCGGTGCGGCAGTCCGGCGGGCCAGTCCAAAACCGGCAGGATGGACCAGGCTTAAAGTGAGCAGAAACAGGTGGACCAGTATCAAGAAAGCCAGGCCGACCGTATCGGCCCGGATGGTCAGGGCGGCGCCGGGACCGGCATCGGCGAAGCGCCAGCCGGAGAGGAGTTCCAGGCCGGCGCCGGTGGGGTCCAGGCCGGGGGTGATGCGGAGAAAGAACAGCGTACCAAAGGCCAGGCCGACCATCAGCGGTGCGACCAGCCCCGGACCCGGCAGTTTCCAGCGCTGTGGCCGGCCCGTCTCCGGTAAAAAAGCCAAAACGAAAGCGCCCAACAGCAGAACCGCCGCCGGCGCCAGAGGAGAAAGGAATGCGGCAAACATAAGGCCTAAAATTTTATCACACTCCGGCGGGATGCACAATTTCGCCTTTTACAGGTAGGAAACCCCAAAAGAACAGCAGGCCAGCCGTTGATGCTGGTAGGATAATGGGCCTATGCGGTACTTTTTGACTAAATTTTTACCTTGTCATCCCGACACATTCATACAATAATTGTTAAAAGAGTGTAACTGCTCAGGCCAAGAGAAAAATCCGGTAAAGCGTCATCAATTCC
>RFJV01000116.1 GCA_003694775.1 Chloroflexota bacterium
CGCCCTATCGCCCTATCGCCCTATCGCCCTATCGCCCATCCTTCTGCCGCCTTCATCCTTATCTAACGCTGTTCCTCGTGGTACTCAATATTGGTGACCCCCACCAGGATAACATCGCCATCGTTCAGCACGCCGGATTCGGTAATCCGCCGGGCGTTGATAAAGACGCCGTTCAGGCTGTTCTGGTCGTAGATGACGTATTTGTCGCCCTCACGCTGGAAGCGAGCGTGCCGCCGGGAAATTTCCTTATCCAGAGGTAGGGAAATGTCGTTATCGGTGGCCCGGCCCAGGGTGACAATATCCTCCCGCAGTTCGAACTCCTCGCCGGCGTGCGGGCCGGTGGTGCAGACCAGACGGGCGGTCACCGCGGTGGGCTGGCCGGCAGTCAGAATAGAGGTCACTTCCTGCTCGGACTCCTCCCCGGAAGGCTGGAGCAAAAAAGTATCTCCCTCTTCTTCCTCCTCCACTTCCGCAGGTTCGGCCTCAACCAGGCTTTCCAGCTCTTCCAGCAGGTCTACCGGTGGAGGGGCGGTATCCGTGTCGGGCAAAGGAGATGGCTCCTCGATGACGGTGTGGAGGTCATCTGCCGGAGGCGGGGCGGAAACTTCCGCCGTATCAAAGCCGGCAATCTCTGCCAGTGACGGCGGTACAGACAGCCCGGCTTCTTCAAGCAGGGGGAGCGACTCCGTATCCGGCTCAATAGGCTGACCCGCCGCGGCCTGGATGAACAGCACCTGACTGCGCGGCACCAGCCACGGCTCGTCCTCTACCTGCAGGAAGAAATTCAATACATCCTGCTTGACCAGTTCTCCCTCCAGGGTCTGCCCGTCTACAAAATGGACAACCACCTTTCCCTTCAGGGTGTACAGCCAGGCATCAACAGAAATTGGCCCCTTTTGCTCTGCAGACATTTTTTCCTCTCCTTCAACAGGGTCACATCAAACCCGTACCTGCGCCAACACCTGGTCAACCGTGGCCAGGGCACTTTTGATGCAGTCCGGGAGACCGATACCGCGGAAGGCACTGCCGGTCAGGTACAGGCCGGGAAAACGGGCGGCCATCTGCTCCATTTCCGACACCCGGTCCAGGTGGCCCACGTCGTACTGGGGGTTGGCCCGCGGCCAGCGAAAGATGCGGTAGGTAACCGGTTCAGCCGCCAGCCCCATAATGTCCGCCAGCTCCGACCGGGCAACAGCCAGCAGTTCCTCGTCCGGCAGGTCGACATGCGTCTCACGACCCTCGCCGCCCATAAACACCCGGATGAGCGCGCCGTCCGGGGGAACCCGGTAGCCCAGCTTGGTACTGCTCCAGGTGCAGGCCTGAATCTGCCGCCCTTCGCTCTTGGGAACCATAAACCCAAAGCCGTCCAGGTCGCGGCCCTGCAGGTCGGCCCGGCGATAGGCCAGCGAGAGATTAACCGTAGACAGGTAGCGAATCTGGCGCAGTTTTCCGGCCAGTTCGGCAGACAACGGCTCGACCAGCCGGGCGGCGATGTATGCCGGAACCGCCAGCACCACCGCGTCGGTACGCAGGGACGGGGTGCCGGGCGCGTCGAAAGCAATCTCAAAACCGGGGTTGAGCCAGCGTACCGCGGCCACGGGACTGCTCAGCCGCAGGTCGCCTTCCAGCCGGCTGACCAGCGTGTCGACCAGCTCCTGCATGCCCCCGCGCAGGCTGGTGAACATGGAGGTAGGCCGTCCGTTGGCAGGCGCGGGACGGTTCTTTTTGGCGGCCCGCATGGCCCGGATGAGACTGCCGTACTTGCGCTCCAGCTCCGGGAACATGGGGAAAGTGCTCTGGATGCTCAGCCGTTCCGCGTCGGCGGTGTAGATGCCGCCCATCATCGGCCCGGCAATCTTGTCGACCGCCTCACTGCCCAGCCGCCGGCGGAAGAAGCTGGCCAGGCTTTCGTCGCCGTCTTCGCGGCGGGGAGGGATGAACAGGTCCATAGCCATCCGCAGTTTGCCCCACGGCGAAATCAGCGGCGAGAGAGCAAAGGGAATAAACTCGGTGGGGATAGCCAGCCGGAAGCCGCCCGGAAACGGCACCAGCCGGCCCTTGACCACAACATACACGTTGCGCTGGTGGTCGTTGGTGGGGATGAGCCGGTCGGTCAGGCCCAGGTCGCGGCACAGCTGTAGCCCCCACGGCTTCTGGGTGAGGAAGGAATCCGGTCCCCCTTCAATGACAAAGCCATCCTCGTAATCGGTAATGATTTTGCCGCCGAAGCGCGGCCCGGCTTCCAGCAGGGTGTACCGGACCGGCTGGCCGGCCTCGCGGCTGTTCTTCTGCAGGTAAAAGGCGGTTGCCA
>RFJV01000643.1 GCA_003694775.1 Chloroflexota bacterium
CCCGAACCGGGCTGAGGGTAACATCCTCGGTAAAGGAGGTGCCGTCCTTTTTCCGGCTGACCAGCCGGCCCTGCCATGTTTGTCCGGTTTGCAGGGCGGCGGTGTAATCTGCGGGCGGATTCTGCGCCTGAGCTTCGGCAGTTTCCGGGACCTGGCTTTGCAGGATGTCCAGCATCTGGCCGGCGGCTTCATCGGCGGTGAAGCCGGTGGTGTGCTCAAATGCCGGGTTGGCATACTCAATCCGGCCCTGCGGGTCGGTGATGAGGACGCATTCGGTAGACTGCTCCAGGGCCGCGCTCAGCCGCCGCGAAAGACGGTTCAGTTCGGCCAGGGCGATGGTGCCGGAAATCTGGTCGGCCACGTTCTGCATCGTTGCCAGCTCCCGCTCCGACAGGGACCGGTGCGCCAGCGAAAACAGGTTGAGACTGCCGGTGAGCCGGCCCTTTACCAGCAGAGGCAGAATGACCATCGTTGCCACATTGAATTTCTCAAAATACTGCCGGGCCGGCCCCAGTACGGAGGATTCTGCCGGGTTATGAATAACCACGGGCGTGGATGTGGCCTGCTCCAACTGTTCAAGAGCCAGGGGGATGTCGGCCACCGGAATAACCATCCCGATGATGCTGTCCGGGTCAAACGGCAGGGCACCGTCCGGCAGGGAGACGGCGTAGGCGGCGGTGTTGGTAACGGCGGTGCGGTCGGGGTTGAGCATAGTAGCCGTGGCGATGGTCATGCCAAAGCTGTATACCATTTCCCGGCAGGCGGTCTGCAGAATCTCGCGGACATCCGGATTGGCCGCGGAAATAGTAATCACCCGGTTCAGGAGGGCCAGCTCCCGGTTGCGCTGGCGCAGTTCTGCTTCCACCCACTTGCGTTCGGCAATTTCTTCGATGGCCCGGTCGCGCATCTGCCGGTAATCCTGCAGACGCTGGACCATATCGGTGACATCTTCGATGACCACCAGAGCGTAAAAGTCCCCCTCTGCCGGGGCAGGGACGGGGGTCACCGTGGTCTGCTGGCTCCGGTACTGGCCGCTGTCCAGGGGGCAGGGAATAAAGTAGCGGTGCAGTTGGGCGGAATAAACCAGGGGCGGACCGCCATCAAAAACATCCTGCAGGCGGCGGTGAAACACGGGCGATTTCAGGTTGGGAAATTGGTCCAGGATGCTGTGGCCCAGGATATCGCCGCGCTTCAGGCCGGTCCATTCCTCCAGATAGCGGTTCCAGAACAGCACAGAAAAATCCCGCCGCAGAATGCAAACGCCCAGGGGGATGTAGTCAAACAGCTCAAACTGCCCCATAGCGGCATTAAAGGCGTTCAACCGTTTCCTCCAGAAGCTGGTCAATGGCGGCCAGAAGTTTGGTAAAGGAAGCCATTTCAAACAACAGCAGAATGTCCCCGTCGATTTCCCGGTTTTGAATGGAAAAATGGGTTTTTGCCACCAGCAGGACAGACTCGGGGTTGGCGAACCGGTCGGTGATGAATTTGGAGAAGGTATCTTCCACCACCAGCGGCAGGGAGAAATGAAGCCGGTGTCCCAGCATGTTGGCAATAGACCCCAGCACACCGTTGAGGACAATGTTCCCCACTTCGGACAGGGTGCCGATGCGCAGGGTATCCAGATTGGGCAGGTACGGCTCCTCACCGGTCAGCAGGGATACCAGGTTGAGTGCGGCTTCTGGGGGGAAGACCAGGGCCGAAACCCCGGAATAAGGCCCGCTGAAGTCTATCACTACCGAGGCCAGGGGCTTGGGGCCAAAAAGGTCAAGGTTGTCTTCCAGAGACTTTACCTTAAAGGCGTATATCACCGGTGTTTGCAGGTACACCCTGGACTGCACCAGTTCATTGAGGATGCCCGCGGCCCGTCCCAGGCCAATATTGACCAGTTCTTTGAATACGTCTTTCTGCTCAGGGGTCAGAATGGACATGCTCCTATCCTGCTTCGAGGAATCACGGCACTATGCCGCCGGAAACAGCCCGACAGACTGCGCTTTCCCGTTCCG
>RFJV01000644.1 GCA_003694775.1 Chloroflexota bacterium
CAGCTCAAACAGTACCCGATTGTCGAGGCCAATCAAACGTCAAAAAGCAGACACTTTCCTGGAGTAATCTTCTGGATGACCAAATGATGACCTCTATACACCGGTTTTTCTCGGCTCATTCAGCCGCGCTTCAGTGCATTCAATCTACCTTGCAAGAGGCAAAAGAGATACGCATTGCCACGGCTTACTTTGAGGCTTCCGGCTATCAGGAACTGCAGGATGTTTTACGCGGTAAAAAAGTGCGCCTGCTGGTGGGCCGGCCCGAAGGTGGCCGGGATAGCATCCGGGAAATGCTGGACGAATTTGTCAGCGAACTGGCGCAAGGGCCGCAAGAAGGCCGGACCCAGGCGATGCGCCAACTGCTGGAGGCGCTGGAAAACGGCTGGATGATGGTCGCGGTCGGGTTGGTCGAGGTGGAAAATCCCGTCTGGATGGAGGCCCGCTATCTTTACCATCACGCCAAGCTCTACATCGCCGACCGCCAGGCCGCAGTGGTGACTTCGGCTAATTTCTCCCGGCACGGTTTGTGCAGTAGCCGTGAGGCCGGCTACGTGGTTTCCGACCCGGACGATGTGGCGTTTTTTGTCGAGCGGTTTGACCATTATTTTGCACAGGCGGTCTCCATTTCCAGCGACCTCATTGAAAGGCTCAAGGCGTGGCTGAAGGCGTACGACCCCTACACCATCTATGCCCGCACCTTGCTGGAACTGTATGGCTTGCCGGAAGAATCGGTCCCGCCCAAGCTCCCGCCGCTGGCAGAGTACCAAAAAGGCGTGGCCTCCAGCGTTTTGCGCGCCTTGCTGGAACATCAGGGCGCGTTTTTGGTTGCTTCTACCGGCCTGGGCAAGACGATTATTGCCGCCCACGTGGCCGCTTACCTGCGGATGAGCGGCGAAGCGCACACGGCCATTGTGATTTGCCCCGCGGGGATGCGGGAAGTCTGGCGGCGGTGGATGCGCGCCGCCCATCTCTCCAGCGTTGAATTCTCCTACCACACCCTGAGCCGGCAGGATGGGGACAGCGCTCTGCCTATCCTGGAACATGAACTGGAGAATGTCGATGAAGATACGCTGGTCATTCTGGACGAATCCCACCACCTGCGCAACGAAGATGGAAACAATGGCGACCTGCGCCTGAGCAACGAGCGAGTCCAGCGGGCCATCCGGAAAAGGCAGGGCAAAATTCTACTGCTGACCGCGACGCCGTACGGCAAAAACATTAACGAAGTGCAAAGCCAGCTCAATTTACTGCCGCCCCCGCGCCAGCCGGTTAATACCGCGCTTGGCCTGCTGGTGGATAGCCAGGTCTGGCGGGTATCTGCGCTCAAGGAACTGACCGACTTACCCCCCTGCACGGTCCTTAACACCCCCGACGTGGTGCACCATTTTGGCGAACAAGATGCCAATGGCGAGCGATTTGTCCGTTTTGGAACGGAAAAGCGTTATTTTCCCCGGCGGATTCGCCTGGAAACGGTGCGTTACGAGAACCCCTTTGACGATTTCTTTGCCGACCTGCTGGAAAGCCGCCTGCTGTACAAAGCGCCTGACACTGGCAAATCGGCGCGCGCCAGAAAGCAGTCGGCTCCACAAAAGGAGCTGTTTGAACTGCCGGAGGCCGAAGGAGAGCGATTGCCTTTACAGGAGGCCCTGTTCCTGCACCAGTTCTGTTCTTCGCCAGCAGAAGTGTTGAATGTGTGCCAGAAGCTGGAGCAGGGAAGTTACAACTACCCCTTTGCCCGCCAGGCTGAACTGAGCGATTTTATTCGAGGTCAAAAAAGATTACTGCGCCGCTGGAACCGGCCGCGCCGCGACCCCAAGCTTCAGAAACTGGCCGCACTCATCCGTTCGGCCAAAGGGCAAAAGGTGGTGGTATTTTGCGAGTATCATCAGACCGCCGAGTATGTCACCAAAGGGCTACGAGAGTTGATGCCTCGGCTTGCCGTAGAAACCACGGTGGCCCAGAGAGGTGCAAGTCTGGATGACATCCTGCGCCGCTTTGCGCCCGTTGCCAACGAAGTCCTGCCTGAAGACCGCCGACCAGATGAAGAGATTCAGGTCTTGGTAGCCAGCCGGGCTATCTCGGAAGGCTACAACCTGCAGGACGCCTCCATTCTGGTCAACTATGACCTGCCCTGGACCGTCTTGCAGTTGGCCCAGCGAATGGGACGCATCCTTCGGCCCTGGAAGACCCCTCGCGACATTACTATTTACAACTTTGTCCCCTCTACAATGGATAATGAGCGCATCCGCCATGCCCGCAACTGGCAGAAACGTTTGAAAAAGCGCAGTCAGGAACACCGGTCTCTGGCCCAAATCCCGGTGATGGTTCACGATGAGAGTCGCCGTGATGGGCTTAGCCGGGAATTTGAGATGGAAAAACTGGGGCGGGAACTGTATCTGGCCCGCGAAACCCGTGCCGAACTTGACCTGGAAGCAGTAATGCAGTTTGTCAACCAGGTAGATGAACTCAGCACCAGCACCTTCTACAAGGACCTGGCCGAAATACGCAGCCCCGACGAGATTCGCGCTCTGCCGGCCGGTATTCGCAGTGCGGTGAAAAAACCGGGACCGCGGCGATTGTTTATGCTGTTGCGGCACGGACGCAACCTGCATACCGTCATTGCCGATGGGCAGGGCAATCCCTTGCCCGCAAGCTACCGCCGTGACGAGGTGGTCCGCCTGATTCGCTGTCTGCCCGAAACACCCAAAGCCCCGCTGGACGACTATCCCGCCGACGATAAATTTGACCGCTGGATAGAACGCACCCGCCGGAAGTGGGCCGGCCAGCTAGGGGTCCAGCCGGAACGTTTGCAGATTGTTTGTGTATTGGCCCTGGTGTAAACCACCTCTTCCCCGGCCTGAAGGGGGAAGCAAAATTAGCTCTAAATCTGGATGACCTATGACCGACACCGCCCAACCATCTGCCATTTTCATCGAAGGCGGCCTTCTGCCCGCCGACATGCTGGCCCAACTGGCTGACGGCGACCTGCCCGGCCAGGCCGAAGCCGATTTCCGCCTGCCGCGGCAGGCCCGCCTGATTGACGAGATGGCCGCGGCCTGGAGCGATGCCCGTGCCTACTGGGAGGCTTTCCGCCGCCGCCTGCACCGCCTGCCTGAGGACGACCCGGCCACCGGCCCCACCCGCGAGCAGTGGGTGGTCCCCCTGCTCAGCACCCTGGGCTACCAGCAG